>DASVEV010000293.1:0-5542 GCA_036380415.1 Nitrososphaeraceae archaeon | reverse complement strand
AAAGTGCTGCCAAGGCTAATGTTACTGAAAGTGCTGCCAAGGCTAATGTTACTGAAAGTGCTGCCAAGGCTAATGTTACTGAAAGTGCTGCCAAGGCTAATGTTACTGAAAGTGCTGCCAAGGCTAATGTTACTGAAAGTGCTGCCAAGGCTAATGTTATTAAAACCCCCGCTGATAAGGAGTTAAAATATTGTTATGACTCTCAATTTGGATCTTTAGGTACAGGAGATGGCCAATTTAATCGACCACATGATATTGTTTTTGATTCAAAAGGCTTTTTATATATAAATGATCGAGAACTAAACAATTTCCAAAAGTTCTCACCTGATGGTAAATTTATTTCTCAATTTGGAGAGAAAGGTGAAGAAATAGGACAATATAAAAGTCCATACAGCATGGCAATGGATTCTAATGATATGATATATGTTTTAGACAGGGGGAATGATCGTGTTGTAAAAGTAGCTACAGATGGAACTGTGGCTGGGGCATGGTATTCCTATGATGGACCGTTAGTCACGGCTAATGACGATATACCAAAATTCGATAAAAAAGATAAAAAAGATAAAAATGTTAAAACAAGTAAATATTCTAATCCCGAAGCCATGGCAATTGACAAAAACGGTAACTTTTATTTGACGGATACAGGTAACAATAGAATTATTAAACTTGACAAGAACTTTAAATACATTTCACAATTTGGTCAAGAAGGCAAAGGACCAGGTCAATTAGACCATCCTCACGGAATAGGTATAGACTCTAAGGGAAACATATACATTAATGGATTAAATGATCCACGGATTCAGAAATTTACAAATGATGGTAAATTTATCAAAGAATGGGGAACTAATGGTACAGGACCAGGTCAATTCACATTACCTTTAGAACATTTAAAAGTTGATTCAAAAGATAGAGTGTTTATAACAGATGGAGCAGGTAATCCTCGTGTTCAAGTTTTTGATAGTGATGGAAAATTCCTTACACAGTTTGGTAAACTGGGAGTAGGTAATGGGGAGATGAAGAAACCAGAACATGTAGCATTTGATGAAAAAGATGAGAAGGGTACTGTCTATGTTGTAGACAGAGGAAATCACAGAATACAAATATTCTTACCTTGTTAAGAAGATAGATAAAACAAGAATAGTTGTGAATATAAATAAACAAAGAGGCTTAACAACCATTAACAATTTTTTTTAATATTGTTATCATAACTATGTTGTATTTTTTAAAGTTTGATTTATTTGCTAATGTTTCTGCTATAGATACTGATTATAATTTTGCAATTGTTGGAGATTGGGGATGCACGTCAGATACAAAAAACAGGTAATTCAATACAAAATACAAGCCCTGGGCGATAAAAATGTGTCAAGAATAATAATGAATGAAATTAAATTATTAAAAATATCTAAAAAATTTATCTGAATTAATATAAATATACCTATTATCTTAAGCAAACAAAAGCTGAATGAAAATGAGTAAGTGTTTTTTTAAAATATCTAAAAATATTGCACCATCAATGTTATTATTACTAACTGTCTATTTTATTGGTTTAAGCATATTTTGCTTAAATAATAATAATTATTCATTTGCAATTGAAAGTCAAGCTAGCAACAATAACGATGAGTTTAATATTATAACGGCAGCTGACTTTGGATGTTCAATCAGAGCTCAAGAAAATATTAAAAATATAGAAAAATTTAATCCAGAACTAGTACTTGTTCCAGGTGACCTTAGTTATAAAAAGACAGCTGCATGTTGGATTAACATGACCAAACCATTAGACTCAAAAATTAAAATAGCAATAGGTAATCATGAAGATTATGAAGAAGAAGGAGCAAAAGGTGAAAAATTAAAAAAATCTTTACTGGATCATTATGGCTTAGATAAATCATATTACTCATTTGATTATAATAATGTTCATATCCTAGTACTCGATACACAATTAGAATTGTCTGTTGATACATTACAATCATCAGCAGTAGTAAATGAAACATTATTAGCTAAATCTGCTGAGGAAGGAAAAGCTGAAGACAAGTCAGACCATAAAAAGGAAAATCCACTACTCGAGAGATATCCAATAATAAATATTAAAGATTTTATGGAGAAAAATTCGATTAATGTAGAAGATCCAGCTCTTGAAGAGCTTGAAGAAATAAATGCAAAAGTTCCAGATTTACAGATCGACAAACAACAATACCAATTTGTACTGGATGATTTGAAAAAAACTAACCAAAATAAAAATATAGAGTGGATATTTGTAATGTTTCATAAACCAATGTATTCCTCTATATCTAAACAGTTGGAGGAATATATTATACGGGATAAATATCAAGAAATCTTTGATAAATATAATGTAGATCTCGTTATTCAAGGTCATAACCATATTTATAGCAGAACACTACCTCTCTCTTTCAACAAGCAACAGATCTCTGAGCCTATTTTAGATCAGACTAATATTGCTAATAGTACCAATAATAATACATTTACTAATCCCAACGGCATTATCTTTTTGGTTGTTGGAACAGGAGGGGATGAACTTTATGAAATAACTGAAAAACCGTATTATATACAAAATCAATATGACAAAGGATTTGGTTTTGTAGATCTTAAAATAGATGGTAAAAGATTAGATGGAACATTTTATGATATCAATTTAGATTGCAAAATGGGAATAACAGAGAAGAAAAAGAAAGAAGTTCTAAATCTTGAATCCTGTAAGCCACCATTGCCAGGTAATGATGAATTAAAAAAAATAGATCATTTTACTATAAATAAATAGATGAGGTAGTTAAAAGATATACTATAATAGAGTAATAAATTGAAATAAATAAGAGAAATTAACCATTAATAAAAATAGGTTCAAAAGGTAAATCCAATATCTAGTTAGCTAATATAATTTTTGATTATTAAAATTGAAATTGTCTTAAAGAAATAAACCCATCTTTACAAAAAGATAAATTTGTATTTTGTTACTAATAATTCTCTACTTTAAAATTCTGCTATATAAATTAATTTCTTTAAAATATCTACAAATAAATAACTGACTTATCCTTATATATTCATTTTACCTTGACCTTGATAAACAAAAACTATGATGTATAGATTGATTAATACAAGTATGTATAAAGTCTTCTTAAACTTTATATAGTAAATATCTATCATCTACCTATTTGTATCACATACCTTTTAAAGATAAACTACCTATTATTATACATGCAAATTAGTCTTTATCTTGAAAAATTGGATAACCAAATTCAAAACCTGTCAAATTTCTATAATGTAATTAGTACTGTTAGTAATCCTATTATTTCGAAAAAATACTGAATATCAAAAAAACTTTATAAAAAAATAGGATAGTGAAGTAAATGCTGAAAAATCTTATATTGATATCTTTCCTCTTTACAGGAATCTTCAGTTTAACAATACCTCTCTCTAATCTTGTGAATGCTCAAGATTCATCTCTCACAAATAGTCCAAAAACACTTAAGAATTTCAATATTGCAGTGGCCTCAGATTGGGGATGTAACGAGGATGCACAGAAAACAGCGGATAATATCCAGTCAAAGAACCCAGAGCTGGTAATTGCAGGAGGTGACCTAAGTTATAAAGGATCTGGAGCGTGCTGGACAGATATAATTGCACCCTTCGAGTCCAAAACAACAATATCAATGGGAGATCATGATTATGATGATACTGATGGTGGGAAAGCTGGGGCAGTAAGTGATTACCTAAAACCACTAGGAATGACAAATACATACTATTCTTTCAACCTAAATAATGTTCATATAGTTGCTATTGATCCGTATGTTGCGTACGGTCCTAATTCAGCTCAGTATAAATTCGTTGTAAATGATTTAAAAACTGCTTATAACAACCATAAGATAGACTGGATATTTGTTATAGAACATATCCCACTTTATAGTTCCCCGTCTAAACATCCTGCTGACGCTACAATCAGAGATGTATTTCACCCTTTATTCGATAAATACAATGTTGATTTGGTATTTAGCGGAGATAATCACAACTATCAGAGAACATATCCCCTTACATATAATACTGCTGATAGTTCAACTCCCATCGTAACAAAGAAAGATCATAGTAATTATAAAGATGACAAATCTGGAGTGATTTATATAATAAGTGGTACAGCGGGTAGATCTCATTATGATATTAAAGATCAATCTCCTTTTGTTGCAAAACAAGATGATACTCAGTTTGGTTTTCTAAATATTGATATCAAAAGTGACAATGCCTTGGTTGGGACTTTTTATGCGAATGAGAAAGACCCAAATTATAATCCTATATCCAAATCAAATCAAATTGGTAACATATTAGACAAATTTACAATCTCAAAGTTCGCAACAGTGGGATCACTAAGTTAAGAAATAAACGCACCTATAATATCAAGCTAGAGGTTTTAATTTATTTGCCAAATCAAATTATCTAACTTTTATTGATTGTAGGAGAAATCAAATCTATTATTTTTTTCATTTATTTAGAGCATAAAGGAACTTTGTACTACTTGTTGCTATATAATATTCATTAGCCATTATTAAAGAAAGGGAGAGCTAGTATCATACCATTGTTAAGAGAAAGAGAACCAGGCAAGAAATTCATTATAAGTATTAGCCATAATAATTTATTTAGTCTGTTACGATATACATTTAATAAAATGTAGTTATCGAGTCTTTAATATTACACTGATTACTGATAAAACAAGCATTTGTAGAGAGAAAAATAATTATAATTTGTATATATTGTTAGATTAAAAAAAATTAATCAAATTAAATTTCAGTCCGATCATTTCAAAGTGTACACAAAGTAAAAGAATCTAGTAGGTAAATACCATTAAAAAACTACTACTAGTAGACCAGTCCGGCCTCATGTGTAACTTCTGATACATTTTTGTATTCCTTATCAGGTAGTTGTTCTAGTTTATTCAATAGTTCTTTATCTGTAACATTAGTTTTTACAAATTGCATTATTTTATCTTTATTTGTTGGAAATTCAAAATCTTTAAGTATTTGACCTAGTGATGCAACCTTTTCATAATTTTCTACATTTACTTCTTTTCTCTGACCTGGAATACCTCCTTGTGAACTTACTACGGAGGCTGTTTCACCAGCGTTTTGAGATCCTGGAATCTGTTCTGCCTTATCCTTTTCATTATAACGCATAATATGGTATGTACATCAAAATATTTATTGCTTGATTATTTTACAAGATAAAGGTCTAAATCATGAATTCATAAATTCTTAATATGAGTAATAACCAAATAAACATACATCTCTATATACCCTTCTGAAAAAAACTGTATTGTCATTAATAAAGAAAGTTATAAACTAACAAGACAAAATATATATCTCAAGAAATAATACTATAATTCTTAATAATATTAATACAATAAATTATTAAAAATCTCAATACGGTTTTGCCTTGATAAATAATTTAATCTCATTGTAACATTTACAATATTATACGATTGGATAAGGTTAGTAATGAAAAACTAATTTTCTTTGCTATACTACTAATTAAGAGAAATACA
>DASVEV010000292.1:0-3055 GCA_036380415.1 Nitrososphaeraceae archaeon | reverse complement strand
CCGCTTATATAATGGGGCCAGTGGGATGTGAAACAAATTTGACCTATTTTTTGGTCCTATCTTGAATTAAAAGTCCTAATTACAATTTATGAAAAATTGCAAATTTAATTTCTTTATATTAAATATTCATATAAACAGGTTTGATATAACAAAATAATGTTTGTTTGATAATTATTGAATTTGTTAAAGAACTAAGAAAGTTCTGTTAATAGTTATAAAATTTTATTAACAATATCTAATGTAAAAATATGTTATATTAGATTATTTTACTATTAAATATATAATAGAATATAATTATCGTAATAAAACTAGATGGGTTGTGGATATTGGGTTTACCTTGTTAATCTCACCGATGGTAAACCATCTACGACATGCCAAGTTTCTACCATTTTTCCATTTTGAATGCGGTGTATACTTACGCCTCTGTAGTTGATTATTTTATTAGTTTGCTGAGTGTCAGAGGTAGATTTTGGTGTCAATGAACCTTTCCAATATGTGCCTACAAGATCTGGATAAATTTCTGATGCAATCATTGCTTCTACCACATAATTGAATTCATCTAATCTATCTAAAGAATACTTAAGGTCATTCTTTGCTCCAGCAACTCCTCTTCCAGGAGAGCCCATATAAGAGGTTTGGCCATGGTCTACGTAATCGGGGGATATTATTTCATCAAATATTGCTTCATTTTTGTTATTGTACGCTTCAAAGTAGCGTTGAATAATTGTTTTGTTGATTTCAACGTGGGACATTATCTCATTAATATTCATACTAATATATTAAACTCTTTATTCATTTATTATAATTTGGAAGTTATCCATTGGTAGCTATGATCTTTATATGATTAAATTGTGTCTAACAAACTATACCTATTTTACAACGAGAAGTTGCAGTTGTAACTGGTCGCTTTACTGATATGGGATGGAAGAAGAAGAAACATTTATAGCATTATTTGTCACTGGTTCAACAAGGTTTTCTTAATGCTTTTCGGCAAGTCTAATATGTTATCATTATTGGGTTGAAGATATTTGATAGCGCTATCGTTGTTATTATTATCTTTATATTGCTCACAATAATTTGTAGTTAGTATGTTATAGCCACACATAACAATTACTCGGCTCATTACATTGTAATTTATGTTAAAGGAAAAGGATTTCAATTCTATTCCTTTACTTTCGGTTAATTCTTGGGAGCACTACGTTAAATTCTATACAATCTCTGGCTCTAGCTACTAATGTACAAGGTATAATAGTTCCATATTCGGGACACTGGATTCCAGAAGAACAACCAGATTTTGTAATAGATCAACTTTCAAAATTCTTTGTAAATAGTAATAATGATAGTAAATAGAGTATCTCATAACATAATTCAATCCTTCTTTGACATTCGGGTTCACTTACAAAAGCAAAAAAGATAGTCAGTAGTGGAAGCCTTTATGTAGTATGGTTCTATTTATATAATATTTAGAGCTTATTAGAAACTTTTTATAATTCTTAATAAAAATAAATATTTTATTAAAAAAAATAAAATAAATTTTGGAAAATATAATATTTGCCTAGCAATTTTTAATAAAAAATTTTAAGATAAATATCCTTAGTGATGAATCTATCGATAAAATTATTATTTAAAATAAGTTTAAATACTAATATTTTTATAAATAAAAGGTGAAAATAGAGAAAAATTTAGGTTTTCTATTATTATCATTGTTATTTTCAACGACCTCAATTCTAATTGCCAATATATCATTATTTACATCTATTTATGCACAAGAAAATCAAACAGAAACAACAATCCAAGTACCTGAAGCTGCGAAGGGTCCTGCTATTCCTTCGAAAGGATATCTAGTTGAAGAAATCCATGATGGGTTATTTTGGGTAACAGAAGGTGCTTATAATACAATATTTCTAGTAACAGATCAAGGTGTTGTAGCAGTTGATGCTCCTCCTACTATTGGTAAAAATTATCTTAAAGCTATATCAGAGGTTACTGACAAACCTATTACCCATGTAATTTATAGTCATGCCCATATAGACCATATTGGTGCTGCAGGAATGTTTCCAAAAAATGCTGTTATTATAGCTCAGGAGGAAACTGCTGCGGAATTACAAAGAGCTAAAACGGTGGCCACAAATGCTTCTATGGTTCCGCCAATACCTACTAAAACCTTCTCAAATAATTATACTCTGCAGGTTGGAAACCAAACCCTTCAACTAGACTATTATGGCGATAATCATGACCCGGGTAACATATTCATCTATGCTCCAAAACAAAAGGTGCTTATGCTAGTTGATATAATATTTCCAGGCTGGGTACCATTTCCATATCTTGCAGTATCTAAAGATATAGCGGGTTATATCAAAGCACATGACATAGTCCTTAACAATTATGATTTTGATACGTTTGTTGGGGGACATCTTACTAGACTTGGAACAATTAACGATGTAATAGTACAAAAAGAATTTATCTCTGACTTGGAAAAGACAGCTGGAAAATCTAACAATGAAATCCTTTTTAGTGATATTGCAAAACAAGTAGGAATTTTTGATAATCCTTGGTTAATTTTTTCAAAGTATATTGATGCTGTCAACGAAAAATGTGTACAAGATATGTTACCAAAATGGGAAAATAAACTTGGAGGAGCACAGGACTTTATGTCAACTCATTGCTTTGCTATGTCTCAGGCTGGAAGGATAGAACCTACTGCACAGGCATTGTTGCAAAATAGCACGTTTGTGTACAAATAACTTGTCTCTCTTATTTTTTTTATTTTATATCTTCATATTCTTTGACAATATCATAAAATATATTGCGATGTTTAATTCCTGACTATATGAGAAATAATAGTTCTTAAGAATATAATCAGAATAACAATTTGAATTATACTATTTAAATAAAATGGATAATAACCACGATGGCATTTCTACTGAAAATCGGATTGGCACCCAGAGTTCAATGGGGCCAGTGGGATGTGAAACAAATTTGACATGATTTTAGGACCCATTTAACTAAAGATTAATGTCACAAGTAAAAGCAGCAAAAACGACAACAGCAAGAA
>DASVEV010000291.1:0-9287 GCA_036380415.1 Nitrososphaeraceae archaeon | reverse complement strand
TGGTTTGTCATATGGATCAGATTGGTATTGTTGTGGTTTCTCTTGTGGATATTTTGGTTTGTCATATGGATCAGATTGGTATTGTTGTGGTTTCTCTTGTGGATATTTTGGTTTGTCATATGGATCAGATTGGTATTGTTGTGGTTTCTCTTGTGGATATTTTGGTTTGTCATATGGATCTTTAGCATATGGATCTTTCATGTAGGGAGCTTTCTGATACATATCAAGTGATTTTCTGTCCTTATATTGATTTTCTTCGTATTTCTTTTTATCTTTTTTATCATATGAGTAATCTCGAGAATCTTTCTTATCTCTTTGATCATGATCTCGAGAATCTTTCTTATCTCTTTGATCCTTCTTATCGCCCGATGCCTGTGCATCATTGAATTGTGACCCGAGGGTGAGGGTTCCAGCAATTAATAAAACAGCTAGAAAAACTGCTTTTATTTCAGACTTGTGCATTAACCAGATTTCAAAGCTATAATATATCTACGGTGTGAAGCATTATAACAGATTCATGAAATTTGTTTTTCTAATAGATTTTTGATTGTATACGAAATTCTAATAAAAGATATTATTTATTTTATAAAATATTTTCTACTATTATTGTTAAGTTTTACTATTATTATTAGTTGTAACACTACCACAATAATTCTTCTCTTCTAATCGGTTTAACTAAGTTAAAGGTGGAAAGATATATATTTTTTGAATAAGAAATAGCAATTTTTGTTCCATAAACTTATATAACTAATTAATATACTTTGTCAGGTCGAATTCTAATGGCAAAAGGATCAAAAAGAGGTCGTGTTCGTGATAAATGGAAAGATAAAAAATGGATTATAGTCAATGCGCCAATGGCTTTTGGTGGTAACCCTATTAATTATCTTCCAATAACTGATATAGAAAATTCTAAAGGAAGAGTTATTGAAAATACTTTATATGATATTTATAAAGAGGATCCGAATCAACATCAAATTAAGGTATTTCTTCAAATAGATAAACTTACTACTGCTTCTGCTAGCACTATCTTCGTAGGTCATGAATATGCTAAAGAATATTTACGCAGTCTTGTAAGGCGAGGTAGTTCCATGATAAATTTTATTAAGAATTATACTACAATAGATGGTTATACTTTTCGTATTTCAATAGTCACCTTTACGCAAAGGAGAGTAAATACATCTGCAAAACATGAAATTCGATTATTAATAGACAAAATGTTAAATGAAAAAATAATCCAATTAGGCCTCGACCAATTTATTCAGGAAGTTACGTTAGGAGGATTAAGTAAAGAATTACTGGTTGAATCCAAGAAAATTGCCTTTATTAGGCATTTGGGAATTAAAAAATCTAAATTGATATCAACTCCTGAGTCCCGCTCAATATTTGAAGCGAAACAAATAGAGGCTCCTCCTCCACTAACTTCATAAAATTTGTCAAATCAGTATTTCCTTGTTTAAATGAACAAATTTATTTTCACATCCTCATTGGTCATTTAGTCTTAGCTTAAGTATTAAATAGATAAATAACTACAACAAAACATAGCATAGCTAATCAAATTGAAACATAATAATCAAAGTGGAATTCTACAATTCTTAAGTTCTTATATTGATATAGTAGTTCATGCCACGGAGGATAAAAGTAGAATAACTAACTCCGTTATATCGACACTTGAAATTCCTCCTAAGGAAAAATTTGACGAGATAGAATACGAAGGTCATTGGGGAAATAAAATATTAAGATTGACTTCTGAAATTTACCATAAAGATGCTCAAGCCCTAATGGAAAAAATTTTGAGATCATTGTCTTTTATTGATAAAGATAATTTACTTACTAATCTAGAAAGACATATTGACGAAAAGGGGAATTTTCATTTGAGACTGGATAAACAAAGGATGTGTAAGAATAAAATTTCTATATCAGAAACTGAAGGAATTAAAATTAAATTCAAAATTAATAAAAATCGAATTATACTAAACAAAAAAAGTGGAAAAGTAGACGATGAAATTTATTTTTTATATAGGAGGTTAGTTATATCTTCAGAAAAATAGATTTATGCTTTAATCTTCCACAGAAAGAGAGTTTAAAATGGAGAAAAATTCATCATTTAGATATCATAGGAACAGATAATTCTAATGAGTATTTGGAAAGGAATGGACAAACACCTATTATTAATGATACCATAGTTTTACGACTTAAAAGCAGGCCAATAAAATTGCCTTTGTTTAAATCTCTTATCGTTCTTTCGGAATCAGAAACTAGAATTAATTCAAAACTCCCTTATTTTGATATATTTTACATGAATCAGTTAAATAATTATAAAATAATAATAAAACAATTAAAAAAACTAAACCGAAAAAATATAGGAATTGAAATAAAATTAAGGGATATAAGAAGTTGTAACTCTGATGATGTTGGAAAGTGGGTAAAATCTATTAAAGAGATTAATAAGTTTTGTAAATTAAATGACAATCAATTAATAATTTCAAGCGGAGCAGTAATGAATTATGAAACTATTTCTGGAAATACCTTTGAATCGTTACTTAGTATATTTGATATTGAACCTATAAAATATTGGAGGGAGTTAGAGAAATGGATCGATATTAAAAGTGGTGTCTACTCTGTTGCTTCGTAGAAGAGATAAACGCCGCTATATATTATTATATGCAAGTGATGAAATAATAACAACTTCAAAAGACACGAATAAAAAAGATACAAATAATTTCATTAGAATTTTAAGAAAGCGTTTTTATGAGCTCTTTGGATCCATTGAATTAGAAAAAGCAAGTATCCACATTATTTCAATAAATAATTTTCATCTTCCAAATTATATTATTCTAAAATGCAATTTAGAGAGTATCGAGAGCGTTTTATTTGCAATATCTCTAGCTTCTCCTCCATCAACTACTATCAAAATTTCAGGTACAATAAAAAAATTAATATCGTCAATTACAATTTAAAAAACATGTATACTATATTGTAGTAACATAAATTTTATATGAGTGCGTTACAACTGTTTACAAAATACCTTGAGAAAAAAATCTCCTTCCAAAAAACCAACATCTATTAACCCAACGAGAGAATGACTATTATAATATATCATGATGGAGATAGAATTTTATCACATTTATCAATTGACTCCTCCACAATTCAATTTTCTATTCTAATATTTTCCTCTTTAATAACAAATTATCATAATATTATATTAGAACATTCATAAAAAAAATTAAAATAAAAAAAATTTTTATATCAAGTAATTCAATTGAAATACTTAATCTGTGAAATTTCACTTCTTTCGTTATTAATTTTACTTTGTTTTAATATTCAGATAAATAATATGTTTATTGATCAACAAGCTTTGGCAAAGGATGAGGATGATAATGACTCAAAGAATAACGATGATGAGGATGATAATGACTCAAAGAATAACGATGATGAGGATGAGAAAGTAGACACTATTGATACTGATAAAAATATCCCAATTACTAGCTCCTATTCAAAAAATGATAAGTTTGGAATAGAGAAAATATATCCTACAAAAACTGGAGGAGAAGAATGGTTTATGAATATGAATAACATTAACGATGATAAGCAATTCTTTCCTTTTGGTGAGTCAGATTCAAAATACTCCAACTCCAATTTAAAAATTACAAAAAATGAGGATTTATCGTGGAAAATTAAATCAGATAATAAGTTAGCAAAAGTAAGAATGAACGTTTATACCTCTGAGGGATACCATCCTGAAGAAATTAAAACACTCGATCACTCTGAACTCGAAGATACTGGTTACTTGCAATCCGAAAAAGATTGGAAAAATATTGAGATAACTGGTTACGTTAAATTAAATCATAACAACATCCCCTTAAATGAGGGCAGATTTACCTGGTATAACAGAGGGGGTCATCACACTGAAGGCCAACCATGCGAAGGTGTTGCATATAAGGGAGATATCTTTTTTTCAGGTGATAATAGATTTGCAAAGGAACAATGGCATGTGAGTTATTTTTTTACTGACATTAAAAAAAATCCAAATCCTATTAAAGACAAATGGATTGGTTATAAGTTTATAGTTTATAATCTTGAGAAGCAATCAGACACATCAAAGACTGTGGTAAAAATGGAAAGTTGGATAGATTATAATAATGATGGAAAATGGATAAAGATCAATGAATACACAGATAAAGGAAAATGGGGGGACTCAGGAAAAAAATGCGATGGTAAAAAAGATCAAATCATCAGTTGGGGAGGGCCTATTGCTACATTTCGATGGGATCAAGCAGACGATGTTGATTTCAAAAATTTTAGTGTAAGAGAAATCCAATCTCCTATAAATTAAAAGTTTCATTTGTGTAAAATTTAGGATTATAATTCTTTAAAACTAAGGAATTACATAAAATTTTAAAAGGTGATTAGGTTAAGGAGTATCTAGTGGTAATTAAAGATGCTGTACCCCAGGACAGCCTCCATATTATTCTTATTCAACCTAATTTCTCTTCATAAGTCATGAAATACATATATTTTTAACGAACGGAGTTTATATCTTATAAGGGAATGAAGTATTATGCTGCTCCAGTCTGAGTTTAAAACAATGACGAACTCGCGACGAACTGACCCACATACACCTATTTTTTTGATTCTAACAAAATATTTTATACTATTAGGATAAGTATAATATATAAATGGAATTAGAATATGCCTTTCCTCTGTATCGACCACCATCAGAAGCAAATTCTTTGATTTTTCAGATAACATTGGGATGTTCCTTCAATCAATGCTCATACTGTGACATGTATAGAACTAAAAAATACTCAGAAAGGACTTGGGAAGAGATTAAAATGGAAATAGATCTTACTTCCAACTCTTATGCTGATACTAAAAGGATTTTTCTGGCTGATGGTGATGCAATAAATCTTTCAACAGAAAGGTTGATCCAAATATTAGAATATATCTATAAAAAATTTCCTTCATTAGAAAGAGTATCTTGTTATGCTATGCCTAAAAATTTACTTCAGAAAACTGATGTTGAATTAATGACTTTGAGATCAGCTGGACTGAAAATGTTGTATTTAGGGATCGAAAGTGGAAGTGATACCATTTTAAAAAAAGTGACAAAAGGGGCTACATATAAAACTATTGTACAAAGTTGTAAAAAAGCTAAAGAAAATAATTATGTTCTTTCATGTATGATCATTTTAGGATTAGGGGGTAAAAAATATACTTTGGAGCATATCGAAGAAACAGCAAAGATAGTGAGCGAAGTTTCTCCAGATTATCTTGGAGCCTTAAACCTTCACTTAGACGCTGGCCTTCATAATGAATTTATGAAGAAGTTCAATGAGCCTTTTGAATTTTTAAATGATATGCAGATTTTAACCGAACTAGAATTACTGATATCACAAATTAATTCATCTTCTCCTATAATATTCAGAGCTAACCATGCTTCAAATGTTTATTCACTTAAAGGTACTCTCCCTTATGATAAAGAGAGAATTATAGAATTAATTAGCCAATTGAAAGAACATCCAGACATGTTAAAACCAAAATTATTAAGAAGATTCTAATGGGTTGGAATCAAAGTATAAACGAATATGGATATCTTTTAAATATTTTTAATAATCTAATTAGTTATTCTGCTTGAATCGTAGGATTGCACCGATTTTTCCTAAACTTGCTAATTGCGCACCTTCTTCTGTTTTTCCGGATATCACTTCTAATCTAGAACCGATCATTAAAGATAATTCTTCCAAATATTCAATAATATCTTGTTCTGATGATTCTAAATCTTGACTTCCGCAATTTGGACACGCGTTTGCCGTCAATTCTTGTTTTAAGGACATCAATTCATTTCTTTCAATAAATTTTTCTTGTGTATTTAGACACTTATTACATTTTATTTCTAATCTAATCATGGTGATATCATCATTTACAATAACCAAATCTGCATAGCCATTTTTTAATGATGTTATAACATCATAAATTCCGTATATCCCTAGGCCTTTGCCTGAATATACCTCACTTATGAAACGTTTAACAATTTTTTTTTCTTCCATCAATCTATAATCTGCCATTATTCCTTGATCATTAACCTTGTCTATGAGCTCTCTTACTCCTTCACTTCCAGAATATGAGGAATCTAAAATAGCAATAACATTATTTTGCAATCTATAATCAAGGTATTCCTCTCTAATAAAACCCTCTTTTGTGGGTCCTGGCCCTCCAATAATTATCCCTTTGATATCATATTGATCAATAAAGATTTTATGTGCATAGTCTGCAACTCTACGATAATATTCATTCAATTCGTTATCTCTAAGCCTCTCAAATCTTCTGGCTGACTGGCCTCCTTGTCTATGTTTTCCGGCAACCCCAGAAGTTAATGATTCAACTACTTCCCATCTGTCTCCAGTGAGGATGCCCAAACCCGCTTCTTGAGTATCTAATGACAATATACCTATTACTTTGTCATCCTTCATCATGTCTTTCAAATGATCAATCCAAAAATGGTCATCACATCGATAAAGATTAATTTGAACTGGTTTTGGAGGAACAACCGAATAAATCTCAATCTTTTCCGTTCCTATTCCTTTTCCGGTAGGAATAGCACCACAAAAGATAACAAGGCCATTATCTGGAGGTTCTTTATACAATTTGAGATGTTCGACAGTTCTACTTAATGCATCCTGGACATGAGTTCTCGTTAAATCTGATTTGATGTTAGAAGCAGTTCCTGCTTCATTCTTTAATTGAGATACAATATCATAAATTGGTCGTCGAGGGGGAATATACACAGTAACGAGTTCAGTTCCGTGACCTGTTATATTGCCTAATTTATTAATCATTTTATTTAATTTATAACGTTTAACAGAATCCCATTTACTTTCTTTATCGTTTGAAAATGACATGAATAGAAATCTTTTTTCTCCTCCAGACTATTTTATTGTTATTATAAATCCTCACCGACCATTTAAGAAAGAATATTAAATCATATAAATATAAATTATTTATTGTTATATGACTGGTTATTAATTCAATATTTATTGTATTAGAATTTATAGATTATAAATCTCATGTAGTATAACCTTTAGTAATGCTTCCGAGTTTAGAATACATAAGACAAACAAGGCAAAAGTTAGGAATTACTCAAAGGAGACTTGCATCATTAACAGGAATTAGCACATCAATGATCAATCAAATTGAGACAGGTAGATGCAAACCTAGTTATGATACTGCAAAAAAAATTTTTGAGGTTTTAAGCACATTGGAAGGTAAATCAGCAAAAAAAGCAGGAGACATTTGTAGTAAAAAAATAATATTTGCTCAAAAAGATGATACACTTTATAGTGTATTGGAGAAAATGAGGTTGAATTTTGTAAGCCAAGTACCTGTTTTCGAGGGTCAAAAAATTGTGGGAATTGTTTCTGAAGATAGTTTAGCAAAGAAAATGGTAGAAAACGATGAAAAAAATATCAAAAATATGACAATTGATACTGTTATGGAGCCTTCTCCTCCTTTAGTAGACTCGCTGACACCAGCAAAGGCGCTGGTGCCTTTAATCAGATTTGCAAAATGTATCTTAGTTACTGAAAAAGGTAACGTTACAGGGATAATAACTACAACAGATATATTGAAAATGGTAGAATAAGTTTTTCATTAAATTCAATAATCATAGCTTTTCCAATCCAATACAACAATCTGCACACTCTATGCAAGTCCTACATAATTTTAAGTGTGTAGACTCTTGAACCACGCTTCCACATAATATACATTCCTTCTTATCCATTATAAATATAAAAAAGGATCCAAGATATTTAAATTCTACTTCACATATAATTTAATTTAACAATAGTACCTTGTAACTGCATGATATGAAATGCTATTGCACATATAGGTAGAACAATAATGTTTTTATCAATCAGATAAATTATAGTATTGTAAAAAGAAATTATACATTCTAGTTGCTAGGAAGCGAATTTTTCGCATGTGCAATTTAGTTAAAGTCAAAGAAATTTATTTCGCAGACATCGTTTATTGAATATCTTTGTTCTATTATTGTGGAAATATTGCTAATGATAAGGATACTGTTTTTTAACAAAGCCTATGGGGGAGATTGTTCACATATATTATTTCATTGTATGTAATTTACAGTTGGTTTTTCAAAGCCTCTTGTAATACGACAACGAACTATAGGAAGTTGGGCCCGAATTGATGTTTATGAAAGTAATTTACAATAAATAAAACAATATGCATTATAAATTATAATTATTCAGTTCCCTTTCATCGCTGATAAATAAAGCGAACTTTAGTCATCGAATTAATGAATTTATGAACATATATCTTTAAATCCACATGATATTCCTATGGATTGATTTTGCCGGAGCTATCTTTTTTTCCATATTCTGATGGTTCTTGAATAAGATAATCATTATATACTTTAAAACCACCTTCATTGTATTTCTTTTTATCTTCCTTTTCCCCGTATATTTGCATTTCATTTATGGATAATCCATCGTATAGTGATATTATACCTATTACAATTGTCGATAAGAGAAACACTGCGATATATTTGAACTCATACACGACATAATTTTTGCTTTACAATATTTTTAGACTATGATTCCATTTAATGCTAAATAATACTTGTATATTTTTAACTATACATTAGTTAAGTACAATCAAAAAGAACATAGATATTGCCTTTCATCTCAAAATGAAAACCTTTTTAATAAAGAATGATAAGATTATCTCTTAACATTACAATTAATTTGGTATTTGTATGAACTAGAGTTTTAACAAAAATTATAAATAAAGCTAAAGAAGTTAGAACAATATGGTAGTTAAATGTAATGAACATATATATTAGAAATATAATTGTGAAATTGGTTATAGTTTATCTATTTATAACAACATAGAAAATGTAGAAATTTTTCGGCAATTACTACTTTATTGTAAGTTTTCTTTAAAAAAAGACAATTATAGCTTATTAAATTCCAAGTCTATAGAAAGCGAACGAAAAACTCGTTTAGGAGAACTAACTTCCAATACTTTCAAATAACTTTTTTTTAGGAAATCTTTTTAAAAAATTATTAATGTGAGAATATAATACCATATTAGATCAAAGATCATGATTAACATAAATCTGATTACCTATATTCTTGTCTTGATTTCTCTAATATTCTCCGTTCCATTTTCCTATCTTCAAGAAGATAATGGACCTGATGCTTTACAAGACATTCCTGACAGTTCTCCTACAGTTAAGCCTAAGGTAGATGTTACTATAGAAGGAACAGCAA
>DASVEV010000290.1:0-6698 GCA_036380415.1 Nitrososphaeraceae archaeon | reverse complement strand
ATCAGTTAAGCATTATTAATTGACAAAATCAAGCTCAAGCTTTACTTATTAAATCATATATTCTAATACCTTATTCATTTGGTCAATTCTCAAGCCCGAATTATTGAATCAATCCACCCTTACCAGAATTCCACTTATTGTTAATTGGATCTACAATATATTTTGGTTTTATTTTTCTAAATAATATTAATCTTGAGTAATAACTTTTTTTATCAAGTCAAAGAAAATGACGAGCTTGATTTATTGAGAATAAGATATAATAAATGTTATAATTATAGTTGAACCTTGCCAACTCTTATTGTTACTTTTATAGGTATAATGGCTACTATTTTTGCTGTATCCAGTAGTATTCCGCAGATTCTGAAATCAATAAAAACAAGAAAAACTGATGATGTATCAATTTGGTTAGTGATAGTATTAATAATCGGACTCAGTTTATGGGTCGTTTATGGAATAGGGATAAATGATTTAGTGATAATGATAGCAAATTCTATTGCAGTAGCCATTAATACAGTGTTATTAATTTTGAAAATTAAATATTCAAAGGATCCAATTAGCTGATCATTTTTTACTGATAGTTTATAACAAGCGGTGATAAACAAGTTTTGTTAAACCTGCGCATAGATATATACAGTCAACATCTTGTGCAAAAGAGTGCTCGAAGAGTATACAAACCTTTATCCCTTAGACGAGACTTGAAATTCTTGATGAAATTAATAAAGGCTTTTTTTTAGTAATATACCACTTAGAAATACTATAAACCATTTTGCTAATTTATCTTATAAAAACAAAGCCGTACAAAGATGATCCAATAGCAATGATAGGTTGTTTTTTAAAATTATAGAATAATAGAAGGTTTGTTAAGTTTTTTTTTCCTTCTTTATTCTGCCCAAATACTAGGTTTATCCTTAATTTTAGCCCAACCTGCTTTTTCCGATTCAACTATTTCTACTATGAGGTCATCGAAGTATCTATCTAGTACACATTCTCTTTCCATGACTAATGGCGGAGAACAGTAGTCTTCTTCTATCCATAACGCAGACACGCCGTCTTTATCATCTCTTTTTGCATTCTCTAAGCTATAATGTAAAGAATTACCATACGGTACAAGTTTTTTTATTTTACCAGACTCCATTTCCTGAGGCAATTCGAGAATGTGATTTTTAACTTTAGCTTTCACAAGATAGAATGTCATAGTCCTTTATATCACCATCAATTAAATTATTTTTCTCCCATTACTTTCATTTAGGAGTAGCGATAATTATAGAATATTTTTTTGCAGAGATTATTTAAATGATAAATCAGACTAAGAATTAAGTCAGGGCTTTTATATTGATATACTAGTGCTAAATAATCACAAGATGATTAATGCAGTACCGATAATTTATTTTTTCACTCCATTAAAGTTTATTAATATACGGTGTAATTGTGAAAAAATAAAAAATAGTGAAGACTTTTTTAGGTAGCGTTTACCATTATTGGTTTTTCTTCGTACTGAGATTTATTTTCTTGTTGTTTTTCTTTTTCGAGTTTTTTAGGCTTCAGTACTTGCTTTTCCTCCGGTATTTCATTCATGAAGCACATAGTACTAAGTAATTGATTTCATTTATTATAAGGATTCCTTAGAAAAGATCAAATAGAATTAATGATATTTTATTATACCCTAGAATAGGTGGTATGCTTCAACCTTGACCTTGCTCAAACATCAATTAAATTATCAAATAATTATTAAAATTGTGCAAATTATTTTAAATTAAATTTCAGAAAATCTATTATCCTCTAATATCATAACTTTACATTTCAATAATTGTCTGCTAACAACTGTAATTCTTAAACATCATAATAATAGAGGAATTGTTTTAGTTTTGATTTATCATTTCCTATTTCAGCTATTTCTTGTAATTTTAGACTGATATATACTTCTATTAACGGTTTTTCAAAACATATATTCAAATATTCAGAATCGCTTTTCAGGGATGTTAATGCTTCATTCAGACTGGATGGAAGCATCTTTATTCCAAAACTTGTACGTTTATGATCTGACATCTTGTAAATATTTTCATTAATCGGATTGCCAGGATCGATTTTTTTCTTAATTCCATCTAATCCAGCCGCCACTATTGCAGAAAATGCAAGATATGAATTCGCCGATGGATCTGGAGCCCTAAATTCAATTCTTTTTGAGGAATCATTACCTTTAGCATTTACTGGTATTCTTACAACTGCAGATCGATTCCCTCGAGCCCATGCTAAATAAACTGGAGCTTCGAATCCTGGGATAATCCGATAGTATGAATTAACAGTTGGCGTAACTAGGGAAGAAAGAGAGGAGGCATGGTCAAGCAAGCCTCCTATGAAATACCTGCCTGTCTGACTCAATTCTGAATAAGAATCATCTGAATCATAGAAGATATTTGAATTGGCTGTTTTTGAAGTAGATTTTTTCCAAAAACTCACACTTACATGCATGCCTGATCCGTTATCTCCTCTAGTCGGATCATTCTCATCGAATATAGGTTTGGGCATAAAATTTGCAACCTTGTTATATCTTTTTGCAACATTTCTCACAACATCTTTGTACAACTGAACATTATCAGCAGTTTTTGTAAGAATATCATGCATAAAATTTATTTCAATTTGACCAAAACTCGCTACTTCATGATTTAAATTAGTTACCTCTATAGAGTAATATTTTTTTAATATTCTTGCGATTTCAAACCTGAAATCTACTAATGAATCCTGAAAAGGAGTGGTATCATAACCTGATTTTGGACGTATAGGATATTTTCCTTTTCCGACTTGTTCCGATGATAAGACAGAAACATTCGTTAAATCAGGATTTGAGTGTACACTTTGCAGATTTTTCTGTATTGGATTTGCTTCATTAGGTTCAACAGATGATGTTGTTGCTAGATTGTTAGAAAAAATTATATCATCAAATATAAAACATTCTACTTCTGCTCCGACTTGACATGTAATTTGATTCATAGCTAAATATTCTTCCATCGTTTGAGAAACATATCTGGGATCTCTCGATGATCTTCCTTGGTTAAACCCTCTATAAACGTCAGCTATAACCGTTGTTATTTTATTATCTGACATGGTAATCTTTCTTTCAGTGGTCCGATCTGGAAGTAATAACATATCAGATTCATCTATTGTCGAAAAACCTTTTACCGAAGACCCATCCAGACCTATACCTGTTCTAAAAATTTCATAAATATGATTCTTATCAGTTTGAAAATATTTAGCTAAAAATTTACCAATGACATCTGTATATCGTATTTGGATAAATTCTATATGATTATTATTATTATCGTCATCTTCCTTGTCATTATATTCATTAAATTCATTTTTAAAATGTGTACTGGAATTTTTATGTAAATTCATAGTTATTTATATGAATCATAGAATAAAAATTTATAACTTGTAATTATATTTATTAAAATTATAACAAAAAAATAAAGATTTTAATAAAACCATATTTTACAATTAAAAATTAAAAGTTAATAACAGTGATTGTTTCATTTTTGAGAAAGGAGAGGATAATTTACTATTTTTTTCTCTTTAAAATATATTTTATACTTGGAGACACTATAAAAGTTAAGTATTTTATTAGTTAATGTCATTAGAATCTACGTTATTGCTAATGTTATTCTACATGATGGTTTCTTATTAATTGGTCATAAAATCTTACCGACTTGATATTAACAAACTCGAGTATTCCGTATTTTGACAATTCCCTACCAAATCCACTATTTTTGATACCACCAAAAGGAACTCTTGGATCTGACATAACAACATTATTAACTGTCACAATTCCAGACTGTACTAGCCGAGATAGTCTTTCAGCCTTATCAAGATCTTGTGTCCATATACTAGCACCGAGACCAAATTCAGAATCATTTGCAAATCTAATTGCCTCTTTTTCGTCATCAACAATTGTTATGGGCGCTACTGGTCCAAAAGTCTCCTCGTCAACTACCCTCATTCCAGGAACAACATCCTTTAGTATTGTAGGGGTATAGAAATAACCTTTTTTACCCAATCTTTGTCCTCCTATTAAGAGTTCTGCACCTTCTTTAATGGAATCGTGAACTACTTTATCTATAAATTCAAGACTTTGGAGGCTTACCATTGGTCCTATATCGGTGGTTTCATCGAGAGGGTCTCCTATACGTAGTTTTTCAGTTTTTTGAACAAATTTCTCTATAAATTCATTGGCTACTTTTTTCACAACAAAGAATCTTTTACTTGCTATACAGCTTTGACCACAATTAATAAATCGACCCTTTACCGCTCCCAATGAAGCCTTGTCAATATCTGCGTCATCACACACTATAAAAGGATCGCTTCCGCCTAACTCTAGTACACATTTTTTTAGATGTGATGTAGACCTCTTTGCGACATTGGAACCTACGGGTACACTTCCCGTAAATGTTACTGCATCTACGTTCTTTGAATCTATCATATATTCAGCAATAGTTGAGTTACCAATTACAGTTTGGAAAACTCCATTTGGTAATCCTACTTTGTTAAATATCTTTTCAATTTCTAATCCGCATTGCATAGTCGAGCTGGCTGGTTTTAGTACAATAGTATTTCCTGCTATCAATGAGGGAGCTGCAAAACGTAATGCCTGCCAAAATGGAAAGTTCCATGGCATTATACTTGCAATAACACCAAGTGGTTGAAATGTTATGAAACTCTTTCTTGCGTCAGTATTGATAATTTCATCGGTCATGAATATCTGTCCATTATCAGCAAAATACTCCATAGCCCATACGCATTTATCTACTTCAGTTTTTGATTCCCTTATCGGTTTTCCCATCTCTAAAGTTGCAGTCTTAGCCAGGTTGTCCTTATTCTTCCTAAATTCATTAGCAAAAGCGTATAAATAATTAGATCTTTTCTTAAAATCTTCTTTCCACAGAACAAATGCATTTTTCGCATTCATTAAAATATTATCTAAATGGTCATATGTCATATTTTCATATTCATTAATAATCTCTTCAGTAGCAGGATTGATTGTCTTAAACTTCAATGATAGCATATAATGGAAATATTCAGAATATCTTATATAAATCGTAGGAAAGAATCGATGATATAATAGGTTCTGTTTATTGCTATTATTTTTTGGTGTACATTTAGCAGTAGTTTTCAACTAAAATGACCCAATCAGTTTTCTAATTTGTATGGTATAGATTGCCAATGTACTTTACTTTTTTCTCTAATTATTTTATTGAGTTATTAACTGAAGAATAATTATATTAATATTAAAAACAACCTTTATATAATTGATATAGCTGCAGGCGATAGCAATAATTTAATACATGAATTGGAATTATGATGTTGAAAAATATCATCTAATCCAATTGCTAAATTCAAAATTTGGCTTAAATTCATCAACTATTTTCAAAACTATTAAAACTCATAAATGTAATAGTGTCTTAATATGAGAAATATTAATTTTAGTCTTGGTGGTATAACTCCTCTACCCCTGTAAGCTCTTTTACATTTAATATGAGCTCACCACATAGTAAAGGCTTATAAAACTAAGGGAAGATGATGTTTTAATTTTTAAAATAACTCTATGTCAATTCAGAAAATACAACAAAAACAAAATAGAATAATTATATAATTATTACTTTAATAATAAAAAAATTATTTAAGATATAAATCCTTTTTGTAATTCTGGTCCTTTTGCTTTTGATGAAATATCTGGTTGTCCAAATTGTTCTGATATTATCTTATACATATTCAATTCTTGAGTAGAGAGAGGTCTAATCTTCTTCATCGCATCCTCAAAGTGTTTCATATGTATTTTTAATTCCTCTTTGTGATCTTCTGCTTCCTTTGGATCTTTGTACTTTGATACATGCTCACGTAAAGCTAGCATAACCGCTGCTGATGATAGTGATGCGATATCCGCGCCTGTATATCCTTCTGTTTGATCTGCTAGTTTTTCTATATCTACAACGTCATCCAAAGGTTTCTTTTTTATATGAATTTTTATAATTTGTATTCTTGAATCCCGATCTGGAGGTGGAACATAAAGCAGCCTATCAAATCTTCCAGGTCTCAATAGTGCAGCATCTACAATATCAGGTCTGTTAGTTGCACCAATAACCACTACATTAGTTAAGATTTCTAACCCATCAAGTTCAGTAAGTAATTGACTAATTAGTCTCTCTGTAACGTGAGAATCTCCAAAATTTCCACCTCTCTTAGGAGCAATAGCATCTATTTCATCAAAAAATATTATGCACGGTGCTGCTTGCCTAGCTTTCCTAAATATTTCTCTAACTCCTTTTTCGGACTCACCTACCCATTTTGATAAAAGTTCAGGGCCTTTTATGCTAATAAAGTTGGCTTCACTTTCATTTGCTGCAGCTTTTGCCATCAAGGTTTTTCCAGTACCTGGTGGACCATATAACAAGATCCCTTTCGGAGGCATGGCATCCGCAAATGTAAATATTCCCTGATATTTAAGTGGCCATTCTACCGCTTCTTGCATCTCTTGCTTTATGGATGCTAAGCCTCCAATATCCTCCCACCGGATATCAGGTATCTCTACAAATACTTCTCTCATTGCTGAAGGCTCCATTTCTTTAATAACGTCCATAAAGTCATTCATAGTGACTATTATCTTACGCAAAGTATCACTAGGTATACTTTCAGATGATAGATCAATATTG
>DASVEV010000289.1:0-5450 GCA_036380415.1 Nitrososphaeraceae archaeon | reverse complement strand
CAGGGTTCGGTAACATAATAGATAAAGTTTATTATTTAAAAAATTAATCATCGCAAAAGATGAGTGACTAGAATGATGAAGCTTGTCTAGTAACGTGTAGAATAGTAGCAAGTACCAGTTTAGTTACTGATGCAAGAAATTCCATATCCAGATTAGTTGTTACATCAGAGCAACTATGATAATGAGGATTGTCGGGTTCGGCTGATTGATCGTATGCACCTATGACTACATAACCACGGGCTTCAAACGGACAATAATCACTAGAATAAACAGAGCCTTTTTTACCTTTGATATTGGTATAATTTAGAGCCATTTGTTCCATTATTGTACCATATCTATCTGATTGTTCGTCATTCTCTTTTATCTCATTACAAGATGGTTGCTTTTCAAATTCTTTATCTACATCTATTTGGATTGTCTTTTTACTGGCAGAAAAATCATGTTGAACAACCATATCCTCTTTTTCGATGGTCGTTTTAATTGCATGATAGTCTGGTACACCAATCATATCTAAGTTAATAACGAGACTAAGATCGTCATTCTTTCTTTTAATAGCATCAGCATAATGTTCTGAACCTCTTAAACCCTGTTCTTCGCCAGAGAACAATACAAAACGAATACTATATTTCAAATTAACTGAAAAGAGAATACGTGCTACCTCTAGAATTGCTGCTACTCCACTAGCATTATCATTAGCTCCTGGAGCTCGAGATACCGTATCCTCAAAATTGTCACCTAATATAGTATCATAATGTCCACAAATAAGAACAAATTTATTTGTCTCACCCTGTTTATGACAAATAACATTTTTCAATTCTAATCCATTTTCTTTGAATTGGTGAAAATAAACAACATCTTTATACTTATCTTTATCCTCATCCTTAATCTTATCTTTATCTTTATAACCAGAAATTTCTAACTCTTTTTTAAGCCAACTGGCCACTTGATGATTATATATTGATTTACTATGTCGGTTATGAAAAGATGTTAGACAATTGATCCATCTTTCGATATTGCTTTTAGATACTAATCCTATCTGTGATTCTATGAATTTGTCAACTGCTATTGATTCACTTTTCTCATCCCTTTTTTCAGAAATAGAAGATGCTGATGACGAAGGTAGAATTATAGTCTTTTTTCTTTTATCTGGTAGGGGGTATTGCCTTAAGGTTCTAGACGTATCACTCATAGCTTTTCACTTTCTCTAGTAATGCTGCCGCGTTAATATACAAGACAAAATTATTTAGCTGATGCTTTTTTGATAGTTCATTAATTTGATATATGTTGAATTCTATTAGTTTCATTTGAATTTTCGGTGTAATCAAGATATATAAACAAATTCTTTATAGCCAGAATAATAATAAATCAAGTATCTATACCTTAGTGAATAGAGAAATTATTATAATAATACAAAATTACAATCAACCGTTGATTGAATACGGTTCTGATATGTTCTTGCATTAATTGGTAAAGGGTATGCTCTTGATAACTTGGGGAATCATAAGAAACAGTGGTCTACTACGACAAGGCTTTAGCCACAGATCCAAGATATATTCCGGCATTAGCTGAAAAGGCAATTTTCTTGATAAAATAGGAAATTACAAGCTAGCTATCGTCTATTATGACAAGGCTTTAGCCATAGATCCAAACAATACTTGTGCATTAACAGGTAAAAAATAATCTCTTACTGATAAACAATTATCATTTTTTATTTTTTTGATAAAGTAAATATTTTCATCAAAAAAGTTTATAGAATAATGATCATTTATCTAATGTTACTCTTAATCAGTCAATATTATTGATCACAAACTTAACAATTAAAAGTTTTTAATCAAGAAATTGAATCATGCTCTAGAATGTTCTAAACTTATCCGCAGGCGCTCAAACGGAGGAGTGTGAGCTGATTTTGACACAATTTTATAGTTCAAAAATCTATTTCAAAATCAAGGTTTATCCAGAAAATTAATCTTATTATGAGATATAAGATTTATTAGTGAAGTATGTAATATTTAAAAATATTATAATAAAAATAATTTTTAACTTTGAGATGTCTTCATTATATTTTAACTAAGACTAATATCCATTTTGAAAAGTTTAATATAGAATAATAAAAAAGATATAAGAATAAAAAGTTACCTTAAAAAAAACTACCTAGTCTAGTTAAAACATTCTCATTAAAGAGGTGAAGTTCTTTGTTATTATTATCTATGCAGAGATTTGAGTTAGTTACATTGCTCATACAACCTTGAATGAGAAGTAAAATTCTTTTATTTTGAAAGAGATCGTATGGAAGAAAAGTGATTTGTCTTTCTTTCCCGTCAAATTTTTCTACAGTACTTCCTGATTTACCTTCCAATGCTAACTTGAAAGAGGTAAGATTTGAAAACTGTTTTTTCTCAAATGATTCTTTTGAGACGGACGTCTCATTTTCGTTAGAATCACCAATCTTTACTCCATTTTTGTCAATTAATACCAATCTGCTATTATTTTGTAAATTAAGTGACTGCAGAAATTTATCATAATTCTTAAAATTAATTGTTCCCAACAGTATTCCTGTCATATTATTTTCTTTGTTGATTACTGGAGTAGCAATTACTGCCAGATTTCTTCCTGTTGTTTTAGAGATAATTGCATCACTCAAGTAAGTTTTTTTAGTCTGATTTACTGCTTGATAATAATCTCTAAATGAAAGATTAGTTACAGTTCGATTTAATTGATCTTCAAATGGTTCATCAAAATATATATTTCCATTATTTAATAAAAAATCAATTGATGAAAATTCAAATTGATCCAATAGTATTTTACCTATTTTTCTCTTCTCTATATCTGCATCTTCTGGTATACCCTTAACTTTTGGATCTATCAAATTTACATCAGGAGGTTGTAAAATTTGCGGTAAATAACTCACAATTTGTAGAGCAGTAGCTAGTTTTGTTACCTTACTCTCAAGTATATTTTTTATACTTTCAAGTTCATTAAAAAGTGAAGAATTGTTATTTTCGTTGGTGGTATTATAATAGTATTGATTATCTTGAGCATAAATGGAGATAAAAGATGAGTTTGCGGAAAATAAAATAATACTAAAAGTTATAATACCAAATAAAAAACTTAAAAATTTTAACATTATTTAATCTTGAGAATTTTAAGAACAATTCAATATAATTCTATCTATGACAGAATAATTTGGTTGTTGATATATTATATAAGATGATATTGTTGAAAACATTAATATCGTAGTAAGGACTCGGAGTTGTGTGAACTGATTTTGACACGATTTTGTAGTTCAAAAAGTAATAAGTTTATGAATTTTAAGTCTGATAACATTGCTGCATTAACTGCAAAATTACTAATAAAATTTCTTACGAATCATAAGTTAGACATTTCGCCAGGAATATCTTCAGTTTATAATTCAATCTAGTAACTTATTTTGGTTCAAAAAATATTATGGGTTTGATTTAATCTAGACAATGCTTTTACTTACCTATTTTTTGCTTTGCCATAAACCAAAAAAGTATTTTGTTGCTGATCTTGTAATGATAGCATAAAACCTTCAGATGTCTCCTTTTTGTTAATTATATTCTTTGCACTTTGCTTTTGAGATTTAGTTATAAAGTCATCTATTGATTCTACAATAATATAAAATGTAGGAGTTTGATTATCTTCTCTTTTTGAAGTTATTGCTCTTTTTATTCCGGCATTTTTTATTAACCACTACTTTTCTCCTTCTCCTCTTTTCTCCAATTCCCAGCCAAATATATTCGAATAGAAATTTTTTTTGTTTCTTCAATGTTGTCTGTTGGTGTTTCTATATATCCTATTTGATATAATTACATAATAGTGATGAAACATCAGGTAATCATTCCACAATTTCTAAGTAATGAATCTATTAGAAATTATATCCCGCCAACCGTCAAAATTCAAAAAGGAGATATCATTACATGGATTAATACGAATAATGAATCTCACCATCTCTACTTTATTAAAATTGATCCTGACCCAACAAATATTGAAGTATTAGATGAAAGGCTTTACCTAAACTCTGGAGAAGTGGGAGAAATCATGTTTAATTATAATTATGAACGAATAGATTATGTATGTAAAATACATAGAAGAGAAGTCAATAGTATTGTTATTTTTACTGAAGACTATAAAAATATGAGCAATACTCAAAGGTTAAGATATCTTCGTAAGAGATATAAAATCAAGATTCCCAACCTGTCAAACTATCTTGATGGAAATAGATAATTGGTGTAAATATATGGCTAATCAGAATAGTATTACAGAGAATGATCCTTATTCTAAAGAACAACTAAGTATGTATTTTGATCCATTCATATATAAACATATTAAAGAATTAAGATTAGATGGAGTCAACATCAATAAATTAATTATTGTATTTTGGGATATAAGTAAATTTTCTGCCTTAATTAAAGAATTAAAAGCATTAATGAAAAAACGAATAAAAAAACAAGGTCTTATATTTCATGAATTAGAATACTTATTAAGAGATTATTATAGTGAAGCAACAAGAGTGATAAAAAAAAATAATGGAATCTTGGATAAATTTATAGGTGATGGAATTTTTGCTTATTTCGGTTACCAAGATAAAAAATTTGATATAGTTCATTCAAAAGCAATGAATGCTGCATTAGAGTTAAAGACGAATTTTATAAAAATTAAAGAAAAACATATGAAAATTTTATATTCTCATTATGATTACAAGCCTACTACCAATATAAATTTGAAATGTGCTATGCATATTGGTCAAGTTGTGTTTGGATATTGGTATTCTCCTCTTCGAAGTCAGATTACTGCTATTGGGGATGATGTTAATTTCTGTAGTAGACTTGAGGGATTCGCTGATAATGATCAAATTATCATTTCAAAAGAGTTGAATAATGCATTAAGAAAGATAACTAAAAATACATTTAGAACTAAAAAAATAAAAATACCAGAAGATAAGAAATTGAAAACTTATGAACATGTTAAATATGTTTATGAGTTAATAGGCAAAAAATAAGCAAATTCTAAATTGAATATTTATGAACATTAAGATTCAATGCTTTTAGTTGAAGGATTTGTTAAAGAAAAGGGCGTGAAAACTGAGGTGTGTGAACTGTTTTTGACACGATTTTGTAGTTCACTTTTAGAGATATTTATAAAAGATATTTCTTATTATCCTATAGGTAAAACCATAATGGCATTATACATAGTCAGAGCGAGACCAAAAAATGATCTGTCTAGTCTTAGGAAAGAATTGAATTCTGGTGAAATATCAAAACTTAGACCGTTTGGAAAAACACTACAATATGGCTTAGATAATGCAAAAATTGATTCCAAAGATGGCTACGCTTTATGGATAGAAGAAGATTATTGTACTCCTCCATTAGCCATGGAAAGAGAAAGTGTTCTTGATAGGTATTTTGAGGATATTACGGTTCAACTTATTG
>DASVEV010000288.1:0-7217 GCA_036380415.1 Nitrososphaeraceae archaeon | reverse complement strand
AAATAGTAAAAAAGAAATTTTCATTTGTTGATGTATTAGAGTTGAGTATTTAAATTAGCGATTATTTAATAATTTATTGTTTTGTTAATTTTTTTGATATCATATTTTAATTGGATTCATAAGAATATCATGAACTTTAATAATTCTATAATTCTAATAGACAAATCTTCCACTAATAGTTAGTAATAAGATATTGGACAGATTATTAAAATCAATATTAAACGTCAATTATTTTAATTTCTGGGAGGTACTATTACCTGAATAATATGACAGTCTATTTAGGTTTGTCTTCTTTCCATAATTGTAAACAGTCTTATATGATTGTGAGTTATTATTTAGTCAATAAGTACTATTGGAAATCTGAAGGATTTAAAGATTATAAATATCTTAATCAATATTCTTTATCTAAATATTATCAAAAAGAAGGAAAAGTATTAGAGTTAATAAAATTTAATTACCTTTATCTTTCTAATTTAAAGATTATGTACCTATAGTAATAATAAAAATATGTAATACAAATGAAAACTCATAGCTTGACAATAAGAGAACATCACAAAAATTCTATGTCCTTTAATCTTTATTTAGAGGTTCCATCAAAACAAGTAATATTATTCCAATTAATTTAATAGTTTAAACAAATAAATCCGTCACGTTAAACTTTAGAGAAATGAACTCTGATTAGTTTTTCTCCAATATCATATATGTATATTCTTCTGTATCAGTAGGATCCATACGTAATATTAAAGAATAATTACATCTTACACATTTTGTATTAAGATATCCTTCTTGACATTTGAATAAATATTTCTCATCTTCGACAGATATATCATGTCCACTAAGTGTACAATTAATCTGTTTTAATGACGAAAGTAAAAATTGAGTCATATTATTTTATACGTTATCCCTATAATTAACCTTGTCCTATAATTTTATATAGTAAAAAAATACTATTTATAAGTACCAGAAGAAAAAAATATTAGCTATCTTGTCTAATTATATTAGTTATTATTTTCATATTTTTATCTCGATTAATCATATTCTTATCTATTTAAAAAAAGGGGTAATATTATTTTTATCTTCGTCATAATATATCGTATAAAGGTCAAATAATGATAACGTAATTCCATCCAAATCAAAATTGATAGAAAGGCTTGAACTTGATAAATAGAGTAAAAATAGTCAAGAAAAATCATCAACGATATCAGCAAATATGACCTTGGACACAATTGTAATAATTTTATAGTATAATGATATGTAAAAATATTATTTCAAATAATATAGCTTTTTGAATGTTATATTGTTAAATTTAAGTAAAACTAAATTTGAGTTTCTCCACTTTTTCCAAAAACGATTTCTTCTTTTGAAAGATATAAAGGGTTGTTTGTATATACATAATTGTTATTGGATAAAAAAAATGATATCAGTAATAACAGAATTACCAATAGATTTCTTACTAGTTTTTACAAGAAATATAGAGAAACCATTTTGATGAATAAGAATTTACTTATCGCAGGCATTTTTGGTTTTTTAGCTAGTGCTGTAATAGCTGAACTATATGCCTTATATTCTCCTAGTGATGTATTAACTTCTACAATAACAGTATTAGTTGGATTCATAATCTATAAGACAACTTTTGTAGTTCTTTTCCATATTGACAACAAACAAAAATATACTAATAGACTAACAAGCGAGATCAATTTCAATATTTTAAAACAAATAATAAAGAAGATGATATTTGCATGGTCTATATTTGATATTGTTAATAATTTATCAAGAGGGATAATACTATTCGAATTATTAATAATAGAACTCAAACCGTTTGAAGCAGCCATAATATCTTCTATAACTGCTTCATCTCTATCTTATTTATCTATAAATTTAATCTCACAACATGTCAAAATCTTTTCATCATCAAAAAAGAAAGATACAAAGATATGAAAATAATATCAAACCAGCATACAAAATATTAAATGATAATCTTCCAATAGTTATACTTAAAAGGTCCACCAGAACTTGAATAGGAACAAAAAAGTCAATTTCTATTCAATACAAATTTGGTCATATTCATCCACTGAATCTTTAGCATAATTTTTGAATTAAGTAATTGAAGTAGTGGTCTTATTAATCTTTAAATCTATAACACCTGGTATATCAAAGATATCTATTTCATTTGCCATTTCGTTAGCCTCTTCGGTTTCATCATTCTTACTATCCATACAAATTTCATAAAATTTACACCAAGGACATTTTCGGTCTCTAATTTTTTCTGAAAGTCTTGGTAATATAGTAACATCTTCGTTTTCTAGAGCTTTTAGAAAAAGATTCTTTCTTCTAATCATTTCATTTTTTAAAATTTCCCTGGTAATATCATTACCGGGTAGAAATATTTCCCAACTTTCTATTTCAGGCGATTTTGAATTAAAAGGTCGAAAGAAATAATCTCCATGAGAGTCACTTTTAACCCATTTTAATTCTTTAATATTATATTTTATAGAAATAATACCTTTTTCTATTCCTGTTATTACAAGATAGTATAGTAATTGTCTGAGATATGATTTAAATTTATCATCAGTAACGTTCAATCTTTGTGGATTCATGGTATCCTTTAATTCAACAATAATATTACGATTCATTATGTCAGGACGACCAGTCAATCCATCCATTTCTAATTCTGATTGTGATACTCCCAAATCTGCAAGACTAGTAATAACTAATTCACTTGCTTCCCCTCTTACAAAATGCTGGACAGTTTCATTCGATATAACGTCTAATTCAGGATATTTACGGGAGTAATATTGTTTCCTTATACAGGAAGTAGGAATAATATCGGATACATGTACTTTATTATCTAATCTTCTTCTTTGCTCATATCTTTCCTTAAGTTTATTTTGTAATAATGTAGTAAATTCATCATTTTTTCTTATTATTATTCCCATTTCCTTTCTTCTTATAGTTATAGAAATACTAGAATATAAATACATTTTATGTGTCCATTAATATGATATTTCATATATTCTTTTAGTAATTATCTATTTGAATAAAATGCACATTATATACATTATTAAAAGTTTGTAACGATTGCTCTAATAAAATAAGAATAAATTGATGCAAATTATGCATTTTAAAAACAAAATTAATAATAAATTCAAATTATCTGATGTCCGTCCTTTTAAATAGGTATAATACAAAGAGGAGTTTCTTAGCTTTATGTATATAACTCCTAATTGAGAAGAGATTATATGCAATTTAAACGGTTGTATTTGTTATTTTATTTAGTTCAACTTCATGATAAATGTAACAAATCAAACTTTTAATTAGAATACGTTATTATTAACATTGGATATTAAAAATTACTATAGCTATATATTTACTACTTTGAATATTATGTTAGAATGAAAAAAATATTTTATTCTGGTATTGTTAAAAATTATATTGTAATTTAATTTCTTGAATTTGATTTTCTCAAAATGATAACGAAATTGCGTATAGATGTATTAATGATTAAAACTAATTATTCAATTATTAAACCCATACTGTATTATCAATTTTTAAATAATTTAAAAAAAATAAATGATTATAATTTTTTATTTTCTATTACATCTCACCAATGCACTATAACTAGTTTCTCTACTAAGATTGTGTATAAATCCATATGAACTATACTTAACATCTTTAAGTTCTAATTCTGGATTTTCAGTTAAAAAAGTAGTTATTTTTTCTCCAAGACTTTCAGGTGAGTCACTTTCAAATCCTCTAACATATGGACTTAACTTATCTCTATATTCTCGACCCATTTTTTAATGTTAATTATAATTAATTGACTTATAAATTAACTATAAATCTACTTCAAAAGTAGTCAACATCTATGAATCTAGATTAGCAGAAGATAATAAAAGAAATTGATTAAAAAATATTTTATTTTTATTATGGTTCAATTGGGCTGTATAGTTTTGCTTTAAACTACCACAGCAAATTTCTTTAGATCCCATAGTATAACAATAGAGAATATAAATAATTAATTCTCGAATATATTTATAACTATGTATTCTAAAGATCATTATAGCTGTTGAGATGGAAAAATAGAATTTTAATGATCATTTTAACTCAATTTATTTATCTACTAATTAGGAAATTATTTAGAGGACGTAGAGACAGTGACGAAGGATTAGGAAGAAGACGACTATAATATACAAAACAAAAACTTGTTAGTCACAATATAGAAATTTAGAATAATCTATATACATGTCACTATTGTGATTTTTATTGTTGAAAGTTAAGATGGCTCTTCCAAACAAAGCAATCAGTATAACGAGTATATATCGAAATATTATTTCGGTAATAATAATAAAAAAGAATTTGTAGCTTCATTTTATTTTTTGCTTAAATTATATAAATAAAATTTTCTCTATAATTATACTGAAAAATTATACAGCTAAAGATATACATATCTTTATTCCGTAGTTGTTTAAAGGGTTGTAGCGTGTACATTAGTAATGGCTGCTCGCACTATATGGAAAGGAAGCATATCCTTTGGACTAGTCAACATACCCGTTCAGGTTTTTGTAGCTACACAAAAAGATGAATTTTCCTCTTTTAACCAATTAGACGAAAAAGGTCACAAAATTAAATATAAAAAATGGTGCCCAGTAGAAGAAAGGGAAGTTCCTTGGTCGGAAATAAAGAAAGGATACGAAATTACAAAAAATAATTATGTTATTTTAGAAAAAGAAGATTTAGAGAATATCAAATTAAAAACTACACACACAATAGAGATTAATGAATTCATAGATTCAAAAGACTTTGACCCTCTTTTTATCGAGAAGAACTATTATATTGGTCCAGACGCTGGAATAACAAAGAAGAAGAAAAATACATCCCCTTCCAGTAGCAAAGCGTATTCTCTATTTGTCAAGATTCTTAATGAGACTAATAAAGTAGCAATAGGTAAGGTAGTGTTAAGAGATAAAGAACATTTGGTTGCTTTAAGATCATATCAACGAGGCCTTGTAATGCATCAGCTAAAATATCTAGATGAGATAAAACCCATGGATGAGGTTGAAGGTATTTCTAGCAGTCAGCAGCCTAAGGTCGAAGATAAGGAATTATCTTTAGGAAAGACATTAGTTGATAACTTAACCAGTGAACAATTTGATATAGGTAAATATTCCGATACCTACTCTAAAGAACTAGAGAAACTAATAGAAGCAAAATCTAAAGGACAGAAGGTTACTATTGAGGCAGAAGAAGAAAAAGCTGAAGATACTACAAACCTACTCGAGGCTCTTAAAGCTAGTATTAATACGAAAAACAAGCCCCGTAGACAAAAAAGAAATTAGTGGAGGTAGATATTGAATGCTTTCCCAGGTAGAAAAAACAATAGCAGCCGCAATAGAATCAGAACTCGAAATAGGAACAACGGCTCCAAATAAATGTTTAAGAAATTCCATGAATTTTAGAAATCAAGAATGTAAATCTTATGAAAATGGAGCTGAATCTATCTACATAAAAAGTGATTTAATTTATAGCTATCAAGGAATGGCTAACCGTAGAAATGCAGCTGCTTGAGAATAGGATTATTGAATTATCCTCATCTTCATCATCTTCATCATCTTCATCATCATCATCATCGCCAACACTATCTACAACAAATGAATCAACAGATAAAGAAATACAGCAAAAACAACCACAACTAATAATTGATGTATTCGGTCAAGAGTCTGAACCAATATGTACCTACTATAGATGCCGTCATAAGTTTTCACTTCATGGTCTAAGCACCCATGGTTGTAGATGTAAACATCCAATGAACAAGACACTTGGTGTGTTGATGAGGTATGATGAAGGAAAATAATAATTAATAACAATGGATTTGCCAACACTACATGGTGAAAGTGTTAAAGAAACTTTAACAATAGTTCTACAAATGTTAGTTGAGCGATTATGAATGGGACCTAAAAGTTGAGGTAATAGAGCCGATCGGTAAAAGAAGAATGAAGAAACATACAGAAAATAATTTTAGACTTTCCGATGAGAAATTAAAAAATGTTGTTACTTTTGGTATGATATTATTGACTGAGTATATCATTAATGTTGTTTCTCTTCTTCTATATATTGTAAATTAGGGGCATAAAATGTTAGAGCAATATAATAAAAAAAGAGACTTTGGTAGAACACCTGAGCCTCAAGGAAACAAAAAAGGGCTCACAGGGAATAAAAGTAGCAAATTTGTAGTACAAAAGCACGATGCTAGTAGATTACATTATGACTTTAGGTTAGAAGATACAAAAGAAAAAGTATTAAAATCTTGGGCCGTACCAAAAGGAATTTCACTTAATCCAAAAATAAAAAGGCTTGCAGTTTTAACAGAAGACCATCCATTAGATTATTTGCTCTTTGAGGGTGTAATTCCTCAGGGAAGTTATGGTGCAGGTACTGTAATTGTTTGGGATACAGGCACATACACATCAGAGCAGGAGATATCAGATCAATTTCAAAAAGGAAAGATTACTTTTACTTTATTTGGTCATAAACTAAGGGGAAAGTTTACCTTAGTTAGGACTCATTTAGATAAAGGAAAAGAAGGAAAGCAATGGCTATTAATCAAATCAGCTGATGAATTCGAATCTAATGAAGATCTAACTATTACTATGCCAAATTCTGTTTTGACCAGAGGAATAAATAAGGATTCAGAAAAAGAACAAGAAGAAGATATACGTTACCATAAAAAAGACAAGACAAAAATCTCTTTTACTAAAGCAATCAAATTAAGTAATAATCAGCCAACTGATAACACTTTTTCTAACCAACAACAAGAAGAAGTAGAAGAGTTTCCACCCACAATAAAACCAATGCTATCCACATTAGTAGATGAGGCCTTTAACAGCAAAGACTGGGTCTTTGAAGTCAAATGGGATGGAGTCCGTTCTATACTATTCTTTAACAGGTTAAACAAAACACTAGAATTACAATCTAGAAATGGCAGATTCATCACTCACAGATATCCGGAGCTAGTAATGACATTAAAGTCAGAGCAGATAACATCGTCATCTCAGTCAGCTATAAAGTGTAAGGAATCCGCAATTTTGGATGGTGAGATTGTTGTATTAGACAAAAAAACCGGAATACCAAGTTTTCAGAATCATCAAAGAAGAATGAATATTGATTCCATTAGAGAAATCGAAATCTTTTCTAGACAACTACCAGCAACCTATTACTTT
>DASVEV010000287.1:0-11379 GCA_036380415.1 Nitrososphaeraceae archaeon | reverse complement strand
ATCATAATATAAAAGGAAATACAAAAGGTTGTGAAGAATGTGAAAAAATTGGTTCAGATTGGGTTCATTTACGTCTTTGTCTTTCATGTGGACATGTTGGTTGTTGTGATTCTTCTGTCAATAAACATGGCACAAAACATTATCAAGAAACAGATCATCCAATTATAAAATCATATGAACCCGGTGAAAATTGGAAATGGTGTTATAAAGATAATCTCTTTATGGAATAAAATAAAGAAATACAGTATTGTTAAATAAAGAAGTAATTCTAGTTTGGATAATAATAATATAAAATCTAATAATAAGCCAATGGTTAAAAATGGTTTGATCCTGCCTTCGAGGAATTTATCAATAAGGAAATAATTCCAACAATTAAAAATAAGAAGCATAAGATGTGGCAGTGGCTCTAATAATAAATAATCATCATCAATCCCAATCGGCTATATCTTTTTCTGCAATTATTCTTGTAGGTTTTATTCGTACAAGAACTAGACCTTCTTCACTATTTCTTCTACCATACGCTTCTGCATCGCTCTTTCCCATATAGCGTTCTGCTATTTTAGTGGCCCATTTTAAAACCTCTTTTTGTTTATAAGAGAGTATTTTTGCAGTGCCAAATATTGTCACAAAGGAAAATGGTGGGATCTGATCGTCTATGCAAATACTTACTCTACTATCTCGCTGAATATTGTTTGCTTTGACTGATGTGCTACCAGTTGTAAAAATGATATTTCTTACTCTACTACGTCTACTATTCCAATTCTCTAACACAAACCAAATTGGAACAACATGAGAACTCCCATCTTTCTTAACTGTAGCAAGTTTTCCTGTGAAGGTACCATGCATAAGAAATCTGCAAATTTCTACTTTGGACATTTCCGTCATTATATTATTACTTAGCTTGTTCATTGAATATAATACGTGTCTTTAATATCCTAATTCCGGAATGTTTGGAGATAACAATCGTAAAATGCAGCTGAAGAACTTGTCAAGCTAGGAGCGCAGTTTCTAATATCTTAGACAAATATGGTCGTATAGACATATTGGTTAATGTAGTTGGAGATTATCTAGGAGGGAAGACTGTAGCTGAGCTTGAGGAAAAAGAATAGAATTTGATGATGATATTAAATCTAAAATCAGCATTTTTGATAAGTAAACATGTTACTAGACAAATGATCTCTTCAAAATATGTGAAAATAATACATGTATCTTCTAAGAATGGATTACAATCTGAAGGCTATGATTCTGCTTATTCAGTATCTAAATCCGGACTGATAAACTTTGTTTAGATGACCACACGTAAATACAAACGTTCTTGCTTAAAAAATTGGTATAAGAAATATATACTCATTGATTAAATTAAATTACTATATAAAATTGTCAAATTCGTAATATCTAAATTAAATTTTACTTTTACTGCAAGAAATACTTTTCTCATATCATAAAAACTCATATTAACCAAATGAAAAGAAATTTATGCACTATATGATTCAACAGTAAGTAATGAATTAAAGTGTTAAATAATAAAAAGATACTATAAAAAAGGTCGATGTTTAACAATTTTAATAGTTTTAATACTAGTTATGATCTAATACCAAAACAATTACTCTATTATATAGACTACGAATTAAGTTGTTTTGAAAAAATTACAAACAAGAAATTTTTCTTTAAAGTATTAAAAAATGACAAATTTGAATTAAATGTATATGAATCAAAAGAGGAAGAAGAAAAAGAAGAAGATGATAATAAATCAAAATATCAGATAATCTATAGAGCAAACAATCTCTATCAATTTATCAAAAGATTATTGATGATTAGAGAATATTTAATTAAATATTTTGATAATAAGCTAACAAAAACAATAATATTATAATTTAAATTAATTTTTGAATTAATTGTCAGAGACTGAACCAGAGGTTTGGGGAACCGTCCAGACTATGACAAATGATTAAAGACGATTTTTTCTACTTGATTGAAAGTTTTCTCTGCAATGATCTTGGTGATGTAGATCAAAAATATCTAATGAAACTATTATTTATCATTTAGCAAAGCAGTTAACACCATATATATAATTTTTATAAGAACAGAATGATAATATATTATTTTATTTATTTTATTCTATAGATTTTTTGAATATTATTTCATTGTATAAACTTTGTAGAGCAAATTAGTTTCCAGATCAATATATTTCCATTCAGTTCCTTCTTTCATCTGCATTTCCTGAAATTCTGGTTGTAGAGTAGGATGTAACAATTTATATACATTATTTCCAACAGTTATTTTGTTTGGTCCTGTTAGAGAAGTCATCTTTGCGGCCACATTCATAGGATATCCTATCAAATCAATAGGTGCACTTTTATCATATCCATATTGTATAGCTAAATTTTCTCCCTCATCTATTCCTATTTTAACAGCTAATTTTGGATAATTGTCTTTATCTTTTTCTAAAATTGGATTAATACCATTTTCTATTACGTCAATCATTGATTTAGCACATTGGAATGCAGTATCACAAGATAGATACTTATTAAAACCGCTTGGAAAGAATGCAATAACAGCATCTCCAACGTATTTTAATACGAATCCATCATAACTTTCAACAACGGAAGACAGTTCATGTGAAAAGGCTTTGATTATCTTTGCCATTCTTTCGACTGGTAAAGCCATACTCATCTTTGTTGAACCTACTAAATCGGCATACATTACAACAAGAGAAAGTTTAGAATCAACGTGATTGAGAAGAAAATCTTGTCCTCTCTTTATTGATGTATTGTATTGATAACGCTCATAGAAGACACTCTCAAGCCTGTCTTGTCTTTGTGATAGTAATGTTTGTAAATCATAGATAGTTCTATTTTCAGTAGATGGTAAGACGGAGTTTTGCTTTGTACCATGCTCTGTTTTGTTATATGTATTATAATTTCTATCAACCATTCTGTCTATTATTTTTTCTTTAATATCTTCTTCCTCTTCTTGATTATTAGACTCTATAGCTATTGATCTTCCTTCTTTTTGTTGTATCTTTTCACGTTTACGTTTGGTGGTAGTATTAGAACTAACATCTCCTTCATGATTTTCTTTATCTTTATTTTTATCTTTCTTCATTAAAAGACCTTAATTAAATCAGTTAATTATTTAATTTAACTATTTAGATGAGAGTGAAAGAATGCAACAATTAGAGAAAAAACAAAAATTTAATTTATATAAATTTAATATTTAAAATATTTTAAAAGGGGTTTCAAAAAAAGAGCTTATAACATCATGGCATAATAGCGATTTTTATATCAAAATTATATCTAAACAAATTTGCCTTATTTCTATGACGTCTATCCATCTCTATTACTAGACCTCCTCCTCGTCCTTTACCTCTTTTTCTTCTTCATCGTCTGGACCTATTATTTTCGCCAGGTATTCAATAACATATTCACCAAGATCATCTATTCCTTGACCTCCATCTCTTATGGATTCTAGTTTATGTTCTATCAAATTTAGTACATAATCATCAATGCCTTGGTATCCCTTGATCTTGGCAAGTTGTCTTTTCATGTTCCCCATATATCTACATATTTTCTTCTTGTTAAGGACAATATCGTTCATATCATAGAATAAGAAAATTGTAGCCAACTTACCGCTTATCGATGAGTAAGAATATTCTTCATCTCGCAATTTCATTATATATTCGATTATATCACTTTGTATGATTCTTACATCCTTTTGTAAAAGGCCATTTATTATATACTTAATGAAAATTTACTTTCCATAAATGTTTTTCTGTAGAAAGTGAAGATGACAATTTCTCATAGTAGCCAAAACCACATTCATCTAAAACAGCTTCGAAATCAAATTTTTCTCTGGAAAATAAATGATCGTTTTCTTCTTTTTGAATTTGCGATTTTAAAGCAGTAGTGATCTTATTGGACATACTATTAATAGCATAGACATACCAGAAATTATTAGCTGTCCTTAATTTCGATAAATGCTGCCTTAAATTTGCTTTATTTGTTAATGAACCGGTATAGTAATTGTTCATAAGTTCACTATTTACGTCGATCCATGATGGAGTTCTCCAAGAAGCAATTTTTTGGAAACCAAATTCTTCATACTCACAACCTCCATTTATACCACATTGACCTCCAGAGTCAAATGTAGTTATTATACAATTTGCCAATTTAGCAACATATTTACGAAAATCAACACCCGGTTGCATCCATCCAACAAAGGCTAAATCAAATGTGTATTTATTTGTGAACAATTCAATGGGAATTGAATATATGTAATCAGGTTTAGTATTTTTTAATAAATAAAGAGGCAATGTATTTTGTTCTATACCTATAGAATGTGGTAGATATTTTCTTATTTTTCGTAGGAAATCTCCATTACCACATCCAATATCAATATATTCAGCATTAGCAGAAAGAGCTTTGGCAATTGATATTACACGTAAAACATCAATTTTTCTATAACAAAAATAGGTTCCAGAAAATAATGGGAATATAAATCGTTCATGATAACAAGAAGATGGTTTTTGTAGTTTTGTATATTGTTTGTAAAATTCATATGCTTTAAGAATCTCCTCAAATGAAAACGACATAGATTAACAAATAATAAATACTGAGAATATATTTATAATTAATTTGGATTATTGTTTAAAATTAGTTGAAGATCACTTATAGAACAGAAAAATTTTTTATAACGCTGTTAAAAAATCCCAAAAGGCTTATTAATCTATATTATTAACTCTTAATGTGGGTAGAAGTTTTACTGACTGGTGGAATACTGTTCCAGCAGATTTAAAAGAAAAAGCACGTAGAGGAGACGAAAATAATAAACCATTATTGAACCAAGTTAATTATGTTCTTCTTCATTTGCACTTAGCAGGAAAACATGATGCAAAACCATCACATGAAGAACTAAAAGATTGGCTCCATAGTGGACAAGTAGACGTATTGAGAATGATTAAAAAATAAATTAAAATTATACTTTCGTTTTTTTATTATTTAAAATTTTTATATAATATTCTCCTTATTTAACCATAAAAAAATGATTATAACGCTGTTTTGATATAGACATAGGGTTTAAATAGTTTCGCCAACATCGGACCATTAGTGAAATATTGAATGACAATTGCAATACTTCCAGATGTTGATGAACAAAGATGTATTGGATGTGCACTTTGTGTAGAAATTTGTACTGCTCTTGGTCCAGACGTTCTTAGAGTAAAACCTGTAGAAGGTTGGAAAAGAGGTAAAGCCTTTGTATTTTATCCAGAAAGATGCATTTCTGATGGTGCTTGCGTAGGAGTTTGTCCAACACATGCAATATTCTGGATGAGACCAATGGAATACACACCAGGACAACCAGTCCCATTACACAAAAACGGTGTATTTGACAAGGGCTGGGAAGAAGGTTAAAAACACCATACACTACAATCGAATAGAAAATTTCAATTCATTTTTTATATTTTTGTTGTAGATTTTTTTATCTATCTGTATTTAGATTTGGATTAAGATTATATTTTATTAGATAGTATGATAAGAATAGGAATTACTGGTAATCCTGGTGTTGGTAAACATACAATAACCGATTTGCTATCTAAAAAAATAAAAAATAGTAAAATAATCGATATAAACAAAATAATAATATCAAATCAAGCTTTCAATTATGGAACATCAGAAGCTGATTTAAAAAAAACTAGATTATTCTTATTAAAAGAATTGATTGATGATAATGTAATAGTAGTTGGACATCTTTTACCATACGTAATAAAAAGAAATGAATTAGATTTTATAGCTATACTAAGAAAATCTCCCTATTCTTTGATAGATGTGTATGAGAAAAGAAAATATTCCAATAAAAAGTCGCAAGAAAATATCCTCTGTGAAATTTTAGGAATATGTTTTTACGATAGTTTAAAGGTGTTTGGTAAAAGGAAAATTTCAGAAATAGATACAACTTTCAAAAATCCGGAAGAATCAGTGAAGAAAATTATTTATAATTATGATCACAAATCAAAGAGACAAATAGGATTAGTTGATTGGTTAGATGTAATATATAAAAATGGAGATAATAGAAAATTTTTGTATGTTAACTAAATATAAAAAAAATTGTTAAATTATGATAAAGGAAAAAAGTGGTAGATATTGAAATTATATATAGCTGCTATTATAACCACAATCGAATTAGCTTGTCTGTAGCATTTAGAAAATTTGGAGAGGAATCAATTCAATTTTTAGGAAAGAAAGTATCTATAGAAACATCAGATAAAAAAACATATGGAGGAACATTAATTGGAATAAATGAAAAATTAGATGTAATATTAGTAGATTTAGAAACTAGTGGAATAATAAAAATAATCATAAATGGTTCATTTATTAAGGAAATTAGATTAATGGAAAAACCATTTGATTTAAAAGCTCTTGCAGAGCGATTTTCAAGGGTTTTTCCAGGTTTAGTAAAAGTTAGAGAAGATGTTGGAGCTATTATAGTTATGGATAAAATTAAAGTTACTCAGAATGGCATTGAAGAGGGTACAGGACTCGCAGCCGATAGAATAAAAGCAATTTATGATGAATTTGTAAGGGAGACAAAGAAATAACATTGTCGTTTGAGGTCAGACATAGTGACCTAGGCGGACGAATAGGAAAATTAAATACAGCACATGGAATCATAGATACGCCAGCATTTATTCCAGTTGTTCATCCCATAAAACAAATGGTAGATGTAAAATTGCTCAAAAAAATGGGATTTAAAGCAATTATTACTAATGCATATATTGCTCTAAAACACTATGGAGATAACGCTCGGAAGAAAGGAATTCATAGAATAATTGATTTTGATGGTATTGTGATGACAGATTCTGGAGGTTATCAAGTGCTAGAATATGGAAATATTGATATAGGACCTGTTGAAATGGCAAAATTTGAAATAGACATAAAAACAGACATAGCGGTTCCTTTAGATAAACCAACGGGTTTCGGACTTGAATATAGTAAAGCAATTAAATATGTTAATCAAACAATTAGTAATGTTAAAGAAACTGTTGAAGTAATTAAAAATAACAGTTGTAATACCAATGAAATAAATACCATATGGGCAGGCCCTGTTCAAGGTGCTGAACACTTAGATTTAGTAGAACAATCTGCAAAACTCTTTGATGAGATGAATTTTAAATTAATGGCTTTAGGAAGCCCAGTTGAGTTGATGGAAGCATATGAATTTGCTAAACTTTCTGAAATAATTTGTACTTTAAAAAAAACAATCCCGTCTAAGCCTATTCATCTTTTTGGAGCAGGGCATCCATTAACTATTCCATTAGCAGTTGCGTTAGGATGTGATATGTTTGATTCAGCATCATATATTTTATATGCTAAAGATAATAGATATATGCATTCAAATGGAACTATGAGATTGGAAGAAATTACATATTTCCCCTGCTCTTGCTCGATTTGTAATTCTTATACACCACATGAGTTATTGGAAACCACTGAAATTGATCGAATTATTCAATTATCCATACATAATTTATATGTCTTAAAAAAAGAAGTAAATTCGGTAAAACAATCGATACTGGATGGAAGGCTCTGGGAGTATATAATGAGCAAAGCTCACAATCATCCAAAATTAATGGAGGCTGTTAGGTTATTTAAAAACTTTGATTATCTAGAAGAGGGTACACCAATTTATAAAGATAAAGCCATTTATTTTAATGAGCCATATGATCAATATCGACCAGAAGCAAAAAGATTTAGAAAAATGGTAACAAAATATATTATTAACAATAAAAATAAACTAATTTTATATCCTGAAACAAAAATACATCCATTTTATGCCTCGAAAAATTTTATCAAAATCAAAGAAATATTCTCTAATGTGGAAGTTTTTTCATATAATCCATTTTTAGGAATTATTCCAGCTGAGATATCAGATATATTTCCCGCATCACACAATATCATAGCGGCAGAAGATGATTCTCAAAGTTTTGCAGCAAATTATCCGACATTCATTGATGCAATGAAGTTTTTTTTAAAAGTTAACCAGGGTAAAAATATAATAATTATAGCAAATGAATTTATGAAACAAATTATTTATTATTTTTATAGCCAAGAAAATATTATTGAAACTTTTAACTCAAATATAAAAATAGTAGATTACAAAGAAAATATCTTATTTGAAATATCCGAGATACAATAAGATCTTTTAAATTAATTTACTCTTTGATAGGACATTTATATTAAAATCTTTATGTACTTTATTTTCATAATCTGAAATATGGGATTCTAGTTGCAATGTCATTCCAATTTCATCTAAACCTTCTAATAACGTCTTTTTCTTAGACGGATCTATTTGAAATTTTAATTGTCTTGAAATTGGTTTTAATTCTATCTGTTGTTTATTTAAATCTACTTTAATAATACAATCAGGATTATCAAAAAGATATTCTATCTCTTTTTTCGGCAATATTATTGGCAATATACCGTTCTTTATACAGTTACTATAGAAAATATCGGCAAATGAAGGCGAAATAATAACTCTAAAACCATAATCCATTAGTGCCCATACTGCATGTTCTCTAGAGCTTCCACTTCCAAAATTATCTAATGTAAGAAGAATAGGATATCCTGAATATGTCGGATTGTTTAATATGAAGTCCTTTTTAGGCTCACCATTCTTATTGTAACGCCAATCATAAAATAAATATTTTCCAAATCCGGTTTTTTGTGTCAATTTAAGAAATTGTTTTGGGATTATCTGATCTGTATCAACATTAACATATGAAAAAGGTGTTGCTTTACTTTCAAAATTTTGAAATGGTTCCATAATAATTAGATTTAGAGGATGTGTTGAATATTTATATCCATTCTCGAACATCAACAAAATGTCCTTCTATTGCTGCTGCTGCTGCCATAACTGGACTTACCAAGTGAGTTCTACCTCCAACTCCTTGCCTTCCTTCAAAGTTTCGATTCGATGTACTAGCACACCTTTCACCAGAGGAAAGAATATCAGGATTCATTCCCAAACACATACTGCATCCAGATTCTCTCCATTCAAATCCACTCTCTATAAAGATTTTATCTAATCCTAATTTTTCTGCTTTTAACTTGACTGATTGAGATCCTGGTACAACCATAGCATGAACTTTTGGTGAAACTTTTCTTCCTTTTACAATAACAGATGCTTCAATTAGATCTTCTAATCTAGAATTTGTACATGAACCTATAAACACTCGGTCAATACTGATATCAGTAATTGGAGTACCTGATTTTAAATTCATATATTCCAGTGCTCGAGTTGCCGCCTTTTTTTCATCTTCATTACCCATGGCGTATTCATCAGCATATGGAATTATACCAGTTACATCAACAACCATTGAAGGATTTGTTCCCCAACTTACTTGTGGAGAAAGATTTGATATATTTACTTCTACTTTTTTATCAAAACTAGCATTATTATCAGTTTTCAAATCCTCTTTCCAATATGTAACCATTTTTTCAAACTTTTCTCCCTCAGGAGAATATTCTCGATTACGTATATATTCAAAGGTTATTTCATCAGGAGCAATTAATCCGGCTCTAGCTCCGGCTTCTATTGACATATTACAAATGGTCATCCTTTTTTCCATTGACAGTTTCTTTATCATATCACCGCGGTATTCAACTACTGCTCCAATACCTCCACCTATACCTATTTTGCGAATGAGTGCTAATATGATATCTTTAGCTGATACTGCCAGTGAATTTTTTGGTTTACCAAAAAAATTTACTTCCATGGTTTTTGGTTTAGTTAGCCAGAGGCATTGAGTTGCAAGTACATGTTCTACTTCACTAGTACCAATTCCGAAAGCAAAGGCTCCAAAAGCTCCGTGAGTAGAAGTATGACTATCTCCACAAACTATAGTAGCGCCTGGAAGAGTTATTCCTAGTTCAGGACCGATAACATGAACAATACCTTGATTAGGACTATCCAAATCAAATAAACGTATACCAAATTCTTTACAGTTTTCTACTAATGTATTAATTTGTATAGCAGAGACTTGATCAACTATTGGAAGACTTCTGTTTGTGGTGGGAACATTATGGTCCATCGTAGCAAAAGTCAAATCGGGTCTTCTAACTTTTCTATTATTTGTTCTTAGACCATCAAACGCTTGTGGTGAAGTAACTTCATGGATCAAGTGCCGATCTATATAAAGTAAGTATGAATCATGATTTATTGATTGGTTAATACTTTTAGAATTAGGATATACTATATGATTATCCCAAATTTTTTCGAAGAGAGTATATGACATTATATTATATATTACATACTAGTAAAATATAATCATATAAATCCTAAAGAATGAAAAAATACTTATGTAGTATTGAACTGATTATCTTTGATTAAAATGCACGTACAAGATAATAGATATTCTGAGTATATAGCAAATCAGATTAAAAAAGGAACAACTACTTGTGCTCTTTCATGTTCTGATGGTGTTGTATTAGCTGCTGATACCCGTGCTAGTGCAGGTATGTTTATCGCTGATAGACGGGTAATGAAAATTCAAAAAGTTGATAATCATTTAGGAATGACTATTGCAGGAGGCGTAGCTGATGCTCAGAATCTTGTAGATACAATGCGATATAATGCTAATCTATATAGAATAAATAACAAAAGAATTATTCCTGTTCAATCAGCTGCCAGATTATGTTCTAATATTTTGTTTAATCAAAGATATTTTCCATATTATGTTCAGATTATCATGGCAGGATACGAAGGTAAGGGTGCTGGTCAGATTTATAATATTGATTTGTTTGGATCATTAACTGAAGAAAAATTTATTTCTACAGGTAGTGGATCTCCTGTAGCTTATGGTTATTTAGAAGGTGAATTTAAAGAAAATATGAGTGTAAATGAAGCATATAAAGTAGCTTTGCAGGCAATAGCTGCAGCAATTAGAAGAAATGCTGGTACAGGAGATGGAATAAACGTTGTTATAATAGATAAAAACGGCTATAACGAACTTTCGAAAGAAGTAAAAGATGCTGTTAAAGTAGTATTCTAAAAATAAATTTATTTTTTATTACTAATTTTAGAATTTAAAAATTCGTAATAAATAGAAAGCGCATCTTTCTCGTCTTTTGCTCCCACTATAGTTGCTGTGCCACTAGTCATAAAACTTATAGATAGTTGTTGTTGTTGTTGTTGTGATGGATTACTATTATTAGTCGTTACAGTTATTCCCAACGACCCTCTAGTTTTTATATTATATCCTAATAATTCTGCATTGTGTATTATTTTATTTAAATTAACTATAGAAGTTATTTTTGATGGTGTCACAGTATAAGTTCTTTTGCCTCTATCTCTACCACATAGTTCTTCAATAATAAGATCTTGTTC
>DASVEV010000286.1:0-2661 GCA_036380415.1 Nitrososphaeraceae archaeon | reverse complement strand
ATTTAGAGATTTGTTTAAAAGTAAATATTTCCCAATAATTATAATTTTATAATAATTGACAGGATTGGATACAGGTGAATTGATGAAAATTGGACTAGATTTAGCTGGATGGAAAAAAATACCATACGATAGTGCGATTCACATAAAAGGTAGCAATATCAAAAAGGTTTTTGTTTCCATAGATGTAAACCCCTTTGATATTTTTCTTGCAAAAAATTTAGATTGTGATTGCGTATTAACACATCACCCCATAGGAAAGTCAATGATATCATTTCACAAAGTTTTTGATAGACATATAGAATATATGGTCGAGAAGGGGATCAAAAAAAATTTAGCGTTTTCTTTAGTTAAAGATTTAAAATATAAGACTTCTTTAAAATCTCATAGTTTAATCTATAATGACGTGATTAGCACTGCACAAATTCTCAAAATGCCATTATTGAATATTCACCAACCACTTGATGAATATATGAGAAAAATTATTTTATCTAAACTTTCTACTTCTAAATTAAAGTCAGTTTCAGATTTAGTTGAATCAATAGAAGAGATACCAGAATTTAACAAAGCTTTAACAAAAGTCAGAGTTTGCAATGGAAAATCAAATAATAAAGTAGGTCAGTGGGTTCTTGTTATAGCAGCCGGATCAAATGGCGGATATGATATTGCACGTACTTATTATGAAAATAATATTTCTACTGTCATATATCTCCATATTGATTATAATGAACTTTTAAAAGTAAAAAAAGACAAGAAGTGTAAGAATCTTGTTATTCTTGGACATTTAGCAGGAGATTCCATAGGAATGAATCAAATATGTAAAGAGCTAGAAAAAAGAGAAATAAATGTAGTTAAAAGAGGATTAATTGATGATATTGATTATTAATTTTATTTTTCATTTCTCTAAAGAATAAATAATACAGATTTTTATAAAACCATAGTGGCCTTCGTAGTATAGCCTGGTTAGTATAGGCGGCTGTGGTCTTTTTATTATAAAACAAGAAAGATAGAAACCGCTTGAGGAGGGTTCAAATCCCTCCGAAGGCCTAAATGATCATCACAACTTTAATTTATTAATAGTAATTCTGAAATAAGTTTGATGAATTTTCCAAATACGGTAACAAATCGTATGTTATGATATTACGGTAAGAAACTACATATACCTCCTTCTCTATGAAAGTTACTGATTTCGTATTGCGCCAAGCTGTTTTATCAGGATTTATTTATCTAATGATAAATTTGGGGGACGGTTATTAATTTGTCAGCAGATAAAAAAATTGTCAAAGTAAATAATCACATATATCAACCTAAACATGAGATTCTTTCAAAAGATGAATCTGAGGCCATCCTTAAAAAATTTAACGTAAGAACGAATCAATTACCATACATAATGTCAAGCGATAAAGGATTAGAAGAATTAGATATACGTCCGGGAGATATAATTAAAATCACAAGGAAAAGTCCAACTGCGGGTGAAAGTGTATATTACAGATATGTAGTACAAGGATAAGGAGATACAAGTTATTTGGTAAGTAATTTTGTTGATATATGGCCTATTATTAATGATATTTTAAGAAGAGAAGGTATTGCACGACAGCATTTGAATTCCTACAATGAGTTTATGGAGTCTGGATTACAAAGTATAATTGATGAAGTAAACGAAGTCGAAATAGAAACAGCTGAATTTCCCTATAAGTTGAAATTAGGAAAAATAAAACTTCAACGTCCCCGAATTATGGAGCTAGATGGATCTATTACTCATGTCGCTCCTGTAGAGGCGAGGTTACGAAATCTTACATATGCATCCCCAATTATGCTTGAATGCAGTATTGTAGAAGATGGTCGTATTATAGAATCTAGATTCATTCATGTAGGTGATATGCCTGTCATGGTAAAATCGAATGTATGTATCCTTCATAATCTTCCAGAATCTAAATTAATAGAATTAGGAGAAGACCCTCGAGATCCTGGTGGATATTTTGTGATAAATGGATCCGAAAGAGTCATAGTGGGACTAGAAGATTTATCATATAATAAAATTATTGTTGATTCAGAAGAGACTGCTGGAATACTTAATTATAAAGCAAAAGTTTATTCTTCAATAGTTGGTTATCGGGCAAAATTAGAACTTATTATGAAACCTGATGGTTCGATTGTAGCAAAGATACCCGGCTCTCCAGTTGATATTCCCTTAGTAACATTGATCCGTGCTTTGGGACTGGAATCTGATAGAGATATAGCCAATGCTATTTCATTTAAAGAAAAAATACAGGATGAATTAGAGCCTTCATTTGAAAAAGTTGGAGAAATCATTTCAAGCAGAGATGCTATTGTTTATATCAGTAAAAGAATTGCTCCAGGTATGCTCGAAGAATTCCAAATAAAACGTGCTGAAACATTATTAGATTGGGGATTGTTACCTCATTTAGGAAAAAATCCAGAAAATCGTGGTGAAAAAGCTCTTTTTCTTGGGGAAGCTGCTAGTAAGTTAGTAGAACTTAAACTTGGATGGGTTGATAATGATGATAAAGATCATTATGGCAATAAGGTTATAAAATTTGCAGGACAAATGCTTGCTGATCTTTTTAGAACTGCATTTAGAAATTTGATAAGAGATATGAAGTATCAACTTGAACGTTCTGGACAAAAAAGAGGAATTAACGC
>DASVEV010000285.1:0-4531 GCA_036380415.1 Nitrososphaeraceae archaeon | reverse complement strand
CAAGAATGAAGCTCTAGAAAATCCTCCCTCTTTTGTACATAAATATACTCCCTCTCAGGAGAAGGTGTAAATATAAATGGTACTCAGAGTCCATAATGCATATCCTGTAGAAGTATGGGTGGCAATTCTCTATCCAAGCACATTTTGCAGCCAAAATGAAGGAACATCGTGGGCAAAAAAAGGATGGTGGCATTTAAATTCAAACGAAACAAAAATTGTTTTAGGAGGTGACCTAAGTCCACAATGGATGTACTATTTACATGCACATTCATCAGATGGAACTGAATGGGGTAACTATACTTACGCATATTGCCCTAGTCAAGCCTTCGACTGGTGCTCTAATACATCATCAAATACCTCAATAAAAAGAAATTTTGATGAAGTATATTCAAATGTCCCAAATAAAACAATAAACTTAGTTGGATGAATGTCTGTTTACGTTTCATTATTAAAAGGTCTAATGCCTGGACCTAAAATGCAGTTTGAGACAAAAAAGTAATAACATAGAAAATATATTACGATTATTGTAAATGTTTTATCTCTTCCAAATCTAATTTTTTGCATAGATTGAACCAGGGAACACGAGTAATATTGTTTATTTAAATCAATATAGTCACAAATAAAAAAGTCATGTTAGTATAATATAATTGATCACATGTATTCAATTTAGTATCATTTCCATTTATTAAAATAATATTGTAATAAATTTATTTTTACCGAATTTTTGTATCGATATCATAGTTCTTCGTTATTGTTTCATTTCTTAGAATTTTTATGTGTTCATAAACATTTGCTGTTGTAATATCTATTGTTACTGGTAATAAAGATTCAGATGAAGAATATATTATATATTTACCAGGCTTAAGAAATATATGGTAATTACCATTTGAATCAGTGTGTGTGGTTGCGATCCTCTTTTTTTCATTATCATCGGTATATATTGAAATAGGTAGATCAGGATAAGGACCAGAACAAGGAGGAGTTTGTTTTTTACTAAATGGCGGACAGTCAGATCCAACAAAATTTATTGTTCCTTGTATACCAGAATCAGAGTAATTTTTATGGTCATTCTGTTTTTCGTATATATTACCATTAGACACTATCCCTTCTTCATAAGTATCTATATTAAAAGTATAACAAATAAGTAAGAGACTTAATATTAGTACACTATAGAAAACAAATCCTTTTGTATTTTTCACAATATATATTAATTAGGGAGTTTTATTATTATAAATATTTCTATTGTAGTTAAATAGACTAAATATGACAAATTTTTTATTTTAATCGTTAGATATGCAAATCTTGAAATGGAGATATAATTATCATCAAGCATTTGAGGAGCCGAAAAATTTAAATTTTTTTTATAAATAAATTGTTGGATAGACCTATTGATAATTATTCTAGAAAAGTTTTCTGTTAGTTTCTTATGAGAAAAAGTCTTATAAATGAGTATTAATGTGTAAATGCACTCATGGCAATTAGAAAACAAGTTAAATATCTGAAAATGGTACCTCTTGTTATTTTTGCGATATCATTTTCCTTATTTGCCTTTCCGAATATTCAATACAATGCATTTGCACAAAATAATGATACCTCTAGTGAAATGCTTACTGCCGAAATAAACGGAACTGGAACTGTTCAACCTAGTGAAGAGAAAACAAAATATGAAGGTTTTAGTGAACCACAGGCGCCATCGTTAGAGCAATTAAAAGCTTTTGAGGAAGAAATTACTGAGGAAGAACGTGAATATCCACAGCAATTTCAAAGAGAATCCGAAGGAGCACAAGGTTTAGCAGAGTCAGGACTTGATGAATCTACTGCAACAGATGTATTAGTTTCTCCACCCGCATTGAATAGTAATATCACAGAAGATATTAGTAATTCTAATGCATCTTCGAATACAATAACCAAAAATGCTACTCTTGCTACCACCTTAACATTATATAAAAGTACATTAGTTTCACCAACACAATATCGTTCAACAGTAACAGAACCTAGTGTTGCAAACAATGGACCTAATGTATTTTATACTGGAAATTGGTTTGCCGCTCGTTCGGCTGACTATGGAAGCACTTGGAATTACGTTAACCCATTGCAAGGTATGTCTGATTTTTGTTGTGACCAAGATGTAATATATGATAAAAACTATAAAATCTTCATCTGGTTTAGGCAAGGCATTAAAGATGTAAATGGAGAAAATCGTTTCATATTAAGTATATCCAAAGATGCTCAAACTTGGACGTCTTATAGTATACATCCTACGGTAGTAAATCAAAACTGGAAAAATAGTTGGTGGGATTATCCTCATTTAGCGCTCTCTAACAATAAACTATACATCACCTCAAATATGTTTGATAAAAACGACAATTTTGTTAGATCTGTAATTACGCAATGGGATCTGAAACAATTAAGTTCTGGTTCGACAGTAAATTTCCAGTATTACTATGAAACTAACCAATTCAATTATACTCCTGTACAAGGCGCAACAGATACAATGTATTGGGCTGTACATAATACAAATGCTCAGATGAAATTATACAAATGGGCAGAATCTACTAATACAATAAATATTGCATACAGAAATACTCCCGCATTCCAATGGGGAGCAATGTCATGCCCAGGTCCTGATGGACTAAATTGGTGTGCAAGATCTGATAGTAGAATACTAACAGGATGGATTAATAATGGAGAAATAGGTTTTGCATGGAATGCTAAACAGGGCGGAGCATTCACTTATCCATATGTTGATGTTGTCATATTCCAAGAAGCTGGCTTAACATATAAATCCAATCCCGTATTGTGGAGTTCCAATATAGCATGGATGTATCCATTCTTCTCACCAGATTCTAACGGAAATATTGGATTTGTTTCCTACTATGGAGGTGGCAGCTATTATCCTAGTATTGCAGCAGGAATTATTAATTCAGCAAGTGGTACTCCACCGCCTTATCCAGCATACAATATAGTTTCTGGTAAAAATGGAGCGGATAGATGGGGAGATTATGATAGAACTAGACCTCTCTCTGGTGTAGGACCGCTATTCGAAGGTTCAGCTTCTACTCTTCAAGGATGTACAACAGGATCTTGTCTTGAACCTCGCTACTTCATATTCGGACAATCATAAAAGTAACTTACCATTCTCTTTCCTTTTTTTATGTTTTAAATAATTAGATAATTATCCTATAAAATTACTTAAATATTTTATAAATAACAAGTATTGAAATAAAAATACAACCAATAATAACAACTATAAATTTTGAATTCAAATAGTGTTGTATAACTTAATGTAATCAGTTAGTAATAATAAAGTCAAATAATGAAATATTTATTTTTATTACTATGAATAGGAAAAAATTTAAATATTTTTATATTATTATCCAATAAAATTATGTATTACAATATATTGAGTACTATAACAATTTCATTTGTTATAATATTAATATCAATCACTTTTTCAAAGTCATATTCTCAAGATTTAGATTGTATTTATAATGAAACTGATTGGGATGGTGATGGTATACCTAACGATTGGGAAACTAGGGGTATCGATATAAATAATGATAGCATCATTGATTATGGTTTGTCTTCTTATAATGTTAGTCCTCTACGTAAAGACCTATTTTTAGAAATAGATTATATGAAACACCATGATATTTTTGAAGGAGTTCGTGAGCGCATCATACAAGCATTTAAAGATTCGGGCGTATGTAATCCAGGTGAAGAACCAGATGGAATAAATTTACATATACAATATGATCAAGAAATTCCCCATCAACCAGTTATTCCAACCTATTCATTTGTAGGATCAGATTATGTACGAACCTGGAAAGGATTTGATGATTTAAAAAATAAATATTTTGGTACCAAAGATGAGAAAGACGATAATCCAAATGTTAACAATACTTTACTTGCGAAAAGCAAGATTTTTCATTATGTAATCTTTGCTCATGCAGTTGATTTTGTAGGCAATGCTATGTCTGGACTATCCCATGGAATACCGGGTATGGATTTTATTGTATCACTTGGAAATTGGAAATCTGGTGGAGCAAATGTAATTGGGCATTATAATGGAAATGCTAACCATCAAGCTGGTACATTAATGCATGAATTCGGACACAATTTAGGTCTTGGTCATGGGGGTGGTGATGGCATTAATTGTAAGCCAAATTATCTAAGTATAATGAATTATCTCAGACAAATGCCAGTAATATTACCACCAGCTTTTTATAAATTGGATTATTCTAGAATAGAACTTAATCCTTTGAATGAATCTAGTCTTGATGAAACAAAAGGAATTACTACAAAAATCCCATTAGAGATACCTGATGTTTTAATTTACGGTATTTATGGTAACCAATTTAATTTTGTTAAACGTGCAATTGATTGGAACTATAATAACAATTTTGAATCTAACATACCTCAAGATATAAATTTATTTCGTGGAATAGATGATTGCGCAAAAAATACTCCGGGACAATTTCTTAAAGGTTATAATGATTGGGATAATTTAATTTTTATTACTAATCAATCA
>DASVEV010000284.1:0-6654 GCA_036380415.1 Nitrososphaeraceae archaeon | reverse complement strand
TATGGCTCACCAACAAACACAGATGATAAAGTGAACCCAGATAATGAAGTAGGCCAGCCGTTAGGTCAACAATCCGAACAAGAAGATGAAGACTCAGTCCAAGTAGACCAACAGTCAGGTCAACAAGTATACCAACAAACTATTGGTACTAACCAATCTGAACAACAAACTATTGGTACTAACCAATCTGAACAACAAACTATTGGTACTAACCAATCTGAACAACAAACTATTGGTAATGAAGTAAACCAAACTGAAGAACAACAAAACACAGGTGAACAAGTAGACCAACGGTCATCTCAACAACCATAACAACAAGCATTTGGAATAGATGTTGAACAAAAAATAGTTCAAGCCGTAACTCTGATTGCCGAAATGTCTGATGCCTCAGAAAGTGAAGAGTCTTCGGATGTTCAAGAAGTAATTAAACAAATTGCAATTCAATTTTGCAATATAAATATTCTTTTTGAAATCAATTGATTTATCAACAATAAAACCTATTAACTTTTATAATTTGATATCAATAAAGGCTACAATTATGTTAAATGATTTATTTTCTTTGACACTTTGAGTCACTTACAACAACAGTAAGATTGTCTGGAGTAGAGTCCTGCGCGTAGTACGGTTCTATAATGAGATTTAGCTTTTATTATTTTCAAAGACAATATTTAAAATAGATTATTATTAAAAGATTCTTATGAAACAAAAATATTTTCTTATAACATTAATTGCAGCTCTTACATTAGGCGTACTATTTATAAATGCAGGAATCACTTTTCCCCAAGAAAAAAATGAAACACCAGAAATTGATGATTCTCCTTAATTACAACTACAGAAATAGATGAAAGTTTAGAAAATAATACGTCTCAAATGGCTAACAATATATCTATAATTGAATAGATAAAATCTATTTGCATTATATTGTTTGTGATATGACTAGATTAAAACAATTTCATATTGTATACCTAAAAATAACATCTATTAAAAATTTTAATAATTAAGATCTTATTTGAGGTTAGGCTTATTTGCTGCAAAATCAGGTTAAATACTTCTTTCAAAAAGGATAATCTACTTTATAATACTCTTTTATGTAATAGTTTTCTTATACAATTATATAACATGGAATCTAATATAGTTCGTTCTCTAATCTGTTAATATATAATATGTTCCTCCATGTAATTACCTAATTTAAATATATTATAGAATCAGAGAATACATATGCAAAAGTTACTACTTATAGTATTTTTTTTGACGGTTGTGTTGATTACTTTAATAACTTTTAATATGAACTTTTATTCAAAGGCGATTGCTCAAGAAAATGGATATGATGATTATTCCTACTACAACTATGAGAATAATGGTTATGTGGAAGGAAGTAATAATTTCTTCTACAACAATAACTATCAGAATGATGGCTATTTTGAAGAAGGATTTAATGACATAAACAAACTAATAGTTAAAGTTAAAATTTATTTACAAAATCTTGAAAGGACTGGTTTTTTAAGAATTAGTTCTCTTTTAAATGGCGAAGAGATTGTAAAGGATATAGTATTATCTGAAATAGATAAATCTCAACAGACTATAACAGTTGATCTCAAAGTGAATAAGAAAAACGATATTGTAGAAGCAAGTTCTAACGATGAGTATCATGTATGCGCCTATCATGTTAAAGATTTGATATTTGAATATGACTCTTTTACTAATTTTGATTGTAATGAAGGTGATGTGCTGTCAGTAGATATGCCCAATTACATAAGTCTCTTTAAACCTACATCTCAAGTTTATTTAAAAAGTGTAAATTATCATTATTATGCATTAAATAATATTGGTGAATTTGATAATAATAATTATTATAGTTACGATAGATATAGTATGAAATATTATGATGACGAAAAAGTTATAATAAAAATAAATTCACCTCTGATAGATAGAATAGATACTAAAAAATTAAAGGTAATGGCTATGATTAAAGGCCAGATCCAATCAGAAGTTATAGATGATGTTCAAGCAGAACTTGACAAGAGTAAGGATAATACAATAAGTAGAACATTTATTTTTGATAGGAATACTGACATAGGCCTAATTCATATTGGAGATAAATTCCTTGCATGTGTTGCTAGTGATGATTTGAGACCACCAGAAGGTCAAGAATGTGAGAAAAGAATATTAAAGAAATTTGGAGAACCCAATGTGTTATATGCTAGATAATTCTTACTATATCATTTCATTATAAATACAAATTTTAATTTCATTAATCGGGTTCAGCTTCAAATAGTAGGGTTCTACTACATTGTATTTAGCTTTTATTATTTAGAAACTTATTTTAAAATTATAATAAATATTCTAAAAATAATATTGTCAAGATATATATTAAATAAAACCAGATGAATTAGAAAAAAATTGATGGATGTTAATTCAAGAGAACACTCTAGATTACCAACAAGACGGTGAAGCAAGTATGCCATATTTAGCACAATATTCTGCTGTTTGTGAAGATGTACCTGTAACAGAATCATGAGCCAACATGATAACTAGCATTGCTATAAAAGATACACTCAATCCGCTAAATATCCATTTTAATACATGTTTAATAGAAGGTTTTTTAGATAAAATCGATAATGCCATAATCAGTATGAAAAATAATTCTATTTAATTTATCTAATTCATTTTTTTTAACATATTTCCTAAATTATTTTACATTCAATTTTTTGTCGTCCGATGGGTATGTGCTATAACCATCATCATCATTATAATTACCATATTCTTGTGCTTTTACATTTGGAAAAGTTATGCTAGTGAAAGGAACTAATATTATCAATGCTCCCATCATTAAGAACAAACTATTAGTTATTGCTGATTTGTGCATTGTAGTTTTAAATAAGATAAAATATAATTGAAGTATTTAGAAACAATTGCTAATATAGTATAAATAAATTAGATTAGTGAAGTTGCTAAGTGAATGTTTATTGTAATTTTCAGTTACTAATTTTTATTAGTTAAATCTATTGTGAAAATGATTTGTGGAATTTTTTGTTACAAAGTCTAATATATGTCTCATTCTACAATCTTATGTCTTTTTATTCAGTTGGTTGGTTGATATAGTTATGAAATAAGCAGCAGCAACTTTCCAGATTTACTATCTCTCCCTTCTTCTTTCTTTATGTATCTATTAAATTGATAAATATTCATCTATCAATTCATCTTTATTTTTTCTCAATCTTCTACTCTTTCTATAGTTTTTTCAGTATCATATTCAGAGCCTATATCGCTTTCAGGGTCTCCTATTTTTCTACCTACTGCTTTTGCTCCTGCTTTTATTTTCTCATCCAATCCTAAATCTTCCTCTTTTTTAATTTCTATGTCTTTATCGTTATCCATGGTAAGTGTTGTTATACTTTATAATTAATAATAATTTAGGATATATAGAGGAAATATAATCTAATGATTTTTTTTCATTTGTTGATTGTTATTCAACTAAAATTTTGATAGATTTAAGCTAAAACAGTTCAAATATAGTGAACCCGAGAAAACTACGGGCCCGTCGGGAGTAGTGCCCTCCATGTAGTGGGGTTCTATTACATCGTATTTAGCTTTTATTATGTTCAAAAGACAATATTTAAAAAAGATGATTATTAGTAGAATCTTATGAATCAACCCTATTTTATCATAACATTAATTGCAGCTCTTACAATAGGCGTACTATCTATAAATGCAGGAATCACTTTTGCACAAGAAAAAAATGAAACGTCAGAAATTGATGATTCTCCTTTAATTACAATACCACAAATAGATGAATCAATGGAAACAAACAATACTTCACCTCAAGATGAAGATAAGATACCTTTAATTAAATAGATAATTCCATAATAAATTTCAAAGTATTTTTTAAATTTTATCTTTCCATATTGATAATCAAATTATTTAATATAATACGCTGAACATAATACTATAATTTGGTCATATATTTTAAAAAGAGGGGGGTTCTACTTCATTTTAAGCAAGCTGGTCGGGAGTGAAATCGTCCATGTACTAGGGTTCTATTACAATCTTGTATTTAGCTTTTATTATTAGAAACTTATTAAAATGTTCTTGAAATAAATAAAAAATTTCATTTGCTTATTGAGTTCAGAGGGTTGTCTTTACCATTTGATATGTCTTTTAACTCGTAAGTATCATTTCAATATGATTTCTTGTCGTCGTGTCCAACATATTATCTAATTCGGCTTGTGTACTGCCGACCATAAATGATGAAGATAGAGCAATTATTCCTGCGAATAGTACAATTGCTAAAAAGAGTGCAATATTTGCGTGTAATTAGTTGTTGTTTAAGGTTTTATAAGGATATGTTTATATAGATATAGTATTTAAAGTAAATTGTAATTATTCCTGCTAGTAAAAAAATTGCACATTTTCGTGTAATTAGTTGTTGTTCAACGGTGGTAGGAATACTCCTACTACTAGTACAAGTAGCAGGAGTAATTGCATTTTCGTGTAATTAGTTGTTGTTCAACGGCGGTTACTCAATTGTAATAACTCGGTGGGATTTAATCACCGGAGAGGTTCCAAATCTATTCCTCAACTGTTATATAGACTAAAGTCTATTTAAGGATTTTTATCAAATTTAAGGATTTTTATCAAATTTAAGGATTTTTTATCAAATTTAAGGATTTCATTAGTAAATGAGCTTTTAGCTTTAATTTACTAATTTTTCGGCGCCAAAAAATTCTTCAGCATATTAAGGAAGCTGGTCTGGAGTAAAGCCTTCAATGTAGTGGGTTCTACTACACAGGATTTAGCTTTTATTATTAGAACTTATTTAATATGAAAATATATAACTGTAGAATAATAAACTAATTGGTTCGGTGGAATGATATAGAAATTTCAATACAATTCTAATTTATAGAGTACTAAAATCATAACCTTTATAAGATTAATAATTGCAATCAACTCCTAGCTATGAATTGATGAAAATTTTATTTTACCTTTAATAAATTTCTAAAATTAACACATTGAGAATAAAAATATCAATTACATAAGATGGCCTGAATGGCAAAAGTCTACTCTTAAAGAGTTAAAAAATTGTATAGATACTGGGCATTTATAATTTACCTGTCTTGTTTTCTTGCTAGTGTAGAAAAATGGAAATATTAAATCCTTTTTTTAGTTATTTTATCAGGTTATATGTCTTATGTAAGCATCTTTGCAATGTCCAGAACAAAAATTACTACTATAATAATTATTGTTTAAAGATGAACCACAATTAAGACATTTGATTATTTTATTATCGCTCATTTTATCTTTCCATCATCATTATCAATCCCAAGGCACTATCGTACCTTACTATTCTTTACTAACATTTTGTTTTGCTAATTTTGTACAGACTTCTAAATGATTATGTTCTTCTTTCAATATGTTTCTTACTTGGGTTCCGAATTTTCTACTTTTTACTTCTTTTGCAACAGAAGTAAGAACTTCATAATGAGTAACTTCAGCACCTTCAGCTAAACATAAAAATTCTAAAGGCTCTTGTGTATCAGGGTCTTCTCCTAGATAGGTTTCCATAATTTTTGATGCTTTTTGTGCAGTTTCTTCAGAAACAGAATTAATATTCTCAACGTCAAGTCCTTCATTTTCTGCAATTTCTTCAATTAGTTCTTCCATTTCTCTTTGTTGTTTGTTTGCTTCCTCTTTCATAGGTACTAGTTTTTTTCATGTTCTGCTTTTATCAATCCTTTTGATTTTAGGTTCTCTACAGCTTTTTGTGCTGCTTTTTCTAAACCAATTGCTTCCCCAATTTTTTGTTCGATTAATTCTTTTTCTACCATCTATATTTTCATTGTTAATATTGCAATAAAGTTTATAACGATATTAATAAATGATATAATAAAGTATTAGAGAACTTATTTCATAGTGTTGGAATTTTAATAGGAGAATTATCCTCTAAAACTCCTACTAAAATATAATTTTGATAACAAAAAATAAATGTAAAAATGTTTATGCTGGTGCTTTAGAATCATCTTCACCTGTGTTTTCTGCAGCTTTCTCTCGTAAATCTCCTGCTGGCTCTGTAGTTGAAGGGTCTGATTCTGCGGAGCCTATCTCTTTAGGATTTTCTTGTGCTGATTCTAATTCCTCGCTACTATTTTGATTATTATTTTCCTCTGAATCACTCATGATTATCTATGGACAACAAAGTTTAAAGATGTTGTTGTATTACTATTTTTAATATTATATAGAATATACACTATATTAGTATCTTCAATACATTATGTTCATACTCAAAATCTGATTGTGATTTGATAATATTTGATATTAAATTCGGCTCTTTAAGGAGAGCAGTAAAAACTATAGCTAGGAATATTCTATTTATGTTATTCAAATTGAAAGCTATTTATAATACATCAATTTCTAAACTCCAATACAATCTCTTATAGCATATAAATAACTAGTTATTTTAAATATTTATAATAGAATTAAGAATAACGATGATAATGTTTACAACAAGAGCAATGCCATCATCATCATCATCATTCAATAATAATATAACTAAAGTTATAATGACAATATTTCTTGTGCTATCATTATCTATAGTTACATATACCATGATTAGAAACAATGATGGTGATTATGAATCATCCTTTGTTGTATTTGCGC
>DASVEV010000283.1:0-3483 GCA_036380415.1 Nitrososphaeraceae archaeon | reverse complement strand
CTATTTGAGACTAAGTGGAACTGATGACATTTCCGATATTAAATTGTCATATTTAGAAATTAATGGCCAAGTAAGTTTTATCAAAAAAAAGAAAGTGGAACAAGTAACAAGTTGAATCCTAGTAAATAACCATAATTTTACTATGAGTTTGAATGTGAGAATAATAGATTGCAAAGATAGATAAAATCCAGGTTATTGAGATTGTGCAAAATAATAAAAGAAATATGATAAACAAGTTATAAGACTAACAAAAAGAAGAGGAATAGGAGTAGTAATAAGAAGAAGGAAGTTAGGTTAAAAAAAATGAGATGTGAAAACTATGTCGACGATAAATTTCATAGTAGGTGTTGGAATAGAGCCACTAAACTGGCAATAATACAACAACAGCATAGATATGTCCTAATCATCATCAACGGGTCTGGATATCTGATGTCTGTTTTAAGGTAAAGTTGTTAAATGATAAGAAATTTTCAGATCAATTATTACAAGTTACAAATTTATCAAATAATAAGAATGATGATATTAATTGATTTATGATTCATTATTGATTATTGATTAAATTCTCAAACTAGATTTACAACTAATCATAAATAAAAGAATCACTATGTTAATACTACCAAATATATCATATCTCAACCAATCACTTGATTTGTCATAGTCGGAACAATGATCCCAACCCGGATTTCACTATTAGTTCGGCTATGACAAGTGAATTATATGATTGATCGTTAACCTTGTTTACTGATTTTTAAATATCTTGTACAACAGAAGGATAATACCTATCACCATAGGCATATTTCCTGTCAAGGAAGCCATAGTCTGTATTTTATGCCTAACGCTAGGGCATAATACAAATATACAGACTATGGTTTTTGATGTACATATTTTATTTAATTCATTAATTTATTACTATCGCGAGAGTAAGTAGTTGAGATAATACACAAATAAGTTTTTAAAGTAAAACTGTTACTAGAGTTAGTAACAAAGAATTATACAACTCACTTTCAGAATTGGTTTAACTAATACAAATTAGCAACTATAAATCACAATAAACATCTATCGATTAGTTCGTGGAATAAAATTAATTCTTCTGATTAGAATTCTCTTTTTCTTGTTTAATTAATGAATAATTTTTTCCATTATTATTTTATCAAAATCATATTGATCAAAATCTATAGTTAAAATCAAATAATAATTTTCATTGATTGGAATCAAACACCTACACATTCTTGTATACCTTCTAAAGGTATAAGTTAATTCACCCATTTTTGGTTCAAATTTTAATCTCATTTTATGTCTATTTATTGTATTAATTGCAAAATCATGATTTTCTTCTATAGGAAGAAAGGGTTTTAGTCCTTCTCTATCCCGTTCATTTATTATAATACCATCCATATGATCAGGATCGAGTTTTTCCATTGAATTCGCATCTTCAAAATTTTCACAAATTTCAGTATTTTAGATAATACAATCTATAAAAAACTTTAATTAATTCGTTAAAAATTCTGTATATGAAACTACAATTACTATCAAAAATTTGTTATTTGTTAGTAATAGGAATTTTTTCGGCATCGCAAAATTGTGTTTATGGACAAGAATATACAACAGCAGGAGTGGAAGATAAGACAGTTGAACTACTCAGTCCCAAAGTGAAAAGTGGAGAATATTCCGATAAACTCATAGAACAAGTTCATAATAATATTGACAAAAACGTAGAATATGTACAAATTATTGCTACTTTCTACGACCAAAATGAAGGAATGTTTGGAAGTAAATCAACTTATGCTCAACCAAGTGATCTAAAACAAAATATGAAAGCACCATTGGAAATGTTTCTAGATGATGATGTTGCTAATGAATTAAGTGCTTATGATGTAACACTAACATGGCGACATCCTAGAGAAACCGAAGAATATTCTAACATCTATGAACTAAGTCAACAATGACAACAGCCAGTAGAATTACAAGTAGAGGAATAGGTACTGTTAAAATATATTATAATTTTAATCTCTCTTTTTGCTTCTATTTTAATTACTTCTGTTTATAGTCAAGAATTAAATGAATATGAGAGTGAATTATTAAAAATTAAATTACAGTATCCTGATGATTGGGAAGAAAAAATGAAAGAAGAGAAATCTAACTTCTGATGACGACCATCGTCCAATTTCTTTTGATTTAGTTGGAGATGGTGCCTTATCAATATACGTCCATAATACAAAACAAGATGTTAATAATCTGAATAAACTTATGATAGATCAAGTAAATCTATTAACTTCTACCGGTTCATTTGCAGTTAAATTTATTGAATTGAATCAAAATTCTACCTTCGCAGGTTTACCAGCAGTTAAAATTGTAAATGATCAAAATTTTATGCTTGGAAATAATCCCACTCTTGCTACACTTATGCGAGTTGTAGCATTATCGGAGGATAGAAGTAAAACATACGGTGTAACTTATAAAATAGATATACCTAATTTTGAAGAGTATTTGCCAACTGTAGAAAAATTCATAGATTCAATTCAAATAATAAATTAATAATCTCTTTTGTAAATCAATCTGGTTTCTAGCAGTTATATTGCGGTTTGGTCATACGAACACATTTGTCATACATTTCCAGATTAGAGATGAAGATAATGAATAAATCAAACTGTTAGATACTGGCTTATTTTCTATTGTATTAATTATATGGATGACAAAATAAATACCCCAAACTATAATGATAATAAAACTAATAATAATCAAAATTTTTTGTAGTTTTGATATTTTTCTGCTGTCATCATTATAGAAATTCATTTCTTTATCAAGTTAACAGTTTGGTTTCCAGTATTATCAAACTTTTGTTTTACTTCATCTCTCTTTCCTTCTGGAACTTCGTAATAGACTAGCAAGTCGATACTACCAGTCTTTGGATCTCTATCTCTTTGACAACCATGAGTCTTACCACCATACTCAGTAATAATATCTGATAAAATTTCATATTTCTTTTAAATTTCTGTTATTGAACCGTCAGTAATTCCAATGAGTTGGATATCTTTGGTTTTGGTTGTGAATTCCAGGGTTTTTTATTATAATAAGTAGGTATACTTGATTCTCCTGTTGAAATAGTTGTAGTATTAGTTGCTGGTTTGTTGGTCCTATTAGGACAAATATGTTTCTTCTTGATAAAAACTTCCCAATATTCACTTGTTGCAGTAATCCAATAGATATGAATACCACAGTTATAAACACAGGATTTTGGATAAATATTATTAGTTTGATTAGAAGTCATTTCCAATAACTATCATTCTTATCTTTTTTCTTTAGATTTTCCTGCTCCTCGTCTATTAGCAGAGTAAGGCGCATTATATTGTCTTCCGTTACTGATTCTTCAATTTTCATTTTTTTAAGATTAAAAGATTTGATCGTAGGGTCATTCGGATTATCTTCATCATAATAAATTGGTTTATCCTTGTTACCTCCAATGTAAATATTTTTAGCAGATTC
>DASVEV010000282.1:0-5297 GCA_036380415.1 Nitrososphaeraceae archaeon | reverse complement strand
AACGCATTGGTCATATAATTTTACCATTTGTTTTAATTGGACTTGGATTGTATATAATCATAGACCATTTTATAATTAAAGTTTAAATAGAAAATATTCTATTTTATTTAATCTGTTAAAGAATTAATACCGATAGCGGTTCTAAAAGAGGAGTCCAATGTAGAGATACTATTACCTTGTATATAGCTTTTATTATTAGAAACTTATTTTTAATTTATTTTTGAAATGGAATATCGAATTATTTAATAAAAATAGGATTTAAAAATATTAGATTAATTGTTTAGCTAGTTAGAATTGTCTTTACATATTTTTGGATATTTCTTTGTATCTTTAGCGTCATCACACAACTCATCTTCATAATCTGTTTTATCTTCATCATTTTTTATTTTACATTTACCATTGTTCCATTCGCCATCATACTGTGAGCACAAGTCTTTAGCCTTATTTTCTGCATATACCTCATGTGTTTGGGAGATAGTAGTAGTTACTGCAACCATCATAATTGTCATCATTAAGAATGTTAATGCTTTTTTCATGTTATTATCAATAATTAATACTATAAAGAAGTTTGCGAGAACAATTATGAAAAATTTAAATGTTTTGAATTTTCATCTCTCCTCTCTCGAGGTAACTACCAAATTTATAAATACCTTTTTTGTATATGCACTATGCCAAATCTTGACCCCTGGTTAAATCAAAATAATAATAATTATGAAGATATGACTACAAAGACAATAAACATATTTGAAAATCATTTGCTATCTATTAAAACTGAACGCCAAAATATGATTCATCCTAACTCTTATCCTACCTATAATGAACGTCATCAAAAAATTATAGAAATGTTAGATTGGACTTTGGAGAAATATAAAGCAGCAGTCACCAATACAAAAGAGATGAACCAGCAGAATGAACAAGTAATAATAAATAATATTATTGAAGAACTTGATAAAAAAAGAGATATAGCTATAAATAAAAAGAAAAAAACTCTACTAAAAGATGAAGTTTTGGAGTACGGAGAAGAAGAAGATACTATTGATTACATTCTTTTTAGAGTTCGTGAATTGACAGGTAATAAATTGTATTAAAAAAAATAAAAGGATTTACTCTCTCGATTAATAGGTGAACCCGAGAAAACTACGGGCCCGTCGGGAGGAGTAATACCGATAGCGGTGCAAAAATAAGAGCCTAAGTTATGGTAATAAAGTACATAAACTAAAGATATACTTTTAAAACTATTTTAACTTTCCAAGACCCATTCCAGTACATCTATAAGTAGGTCATACTCTTTTGCCACATCACATTTATCCAAAGGTATTTGACAGTTCTTGGAATGCTGGAACCTGATTTTTCGTAGTTCTTCAACTTTATTTCGAATTTCTTGTTCGCTTCTCAACACTCATCATCTAATCCATAAGTATCTAAACCATTGTTTGCAAGAGCCATTCCAAAAACACATTCATTTATTTCCATGTTTTTTACAGTTGATTCTGGTTGATATATTTGATTTACTCATCATAATTTTTTTGATTTGATAAAATATCAGCTTTCTCAAACAATTCATCTATTTTGATAGTATTTTCAGCCTCAATCTTACTTTTCTATTCCTTAATTCTTGTTTAGTAATTATTGCAAATACCTTATATCGATATTTTTAATTTCTAAAGAGTTGGTAGGACTTTTGGAAGTCTTTTAAGATAACTACTAACTCTTTCTTTTGGATCAAAAGGTTTGTTGTGAGTTGCTTGTAATCTATTTCTGAAAGGGAGGAGCTGCAAAAACTTAGTAATATATTATATGTCAAGATAAAGGATATAATTGATTGTAAAGATGCAAAGAAATACTAAAATATGAAGTACATACATAACATACTATTAGAGATTTAAAAAAACTAATTTTACAAGTTATATGCAATTTCTGCATAGTGGAAATATGCATGATTGTCCTAAATCTCTTACAATTATTTCCCTATAATATTCTGAAATATTTAACGTAGTATATATATAGACATATATTTATTATAACATAGTATGAAAGCATTAGCAGTATTACTATTTACTATATTGAGCTTTAGCTTTATAGTTATAGCTCCACTTTCAATTGGAAGCTCATATGCACTAAAGGATAAAGACGGCGTATATGGCATAGTAACAATAGATAATGTAAAAGGGAAAAGTCTAGAAGTTACAGCATACATATATGATGAAGATAAGAGTAAACAAATCAAAGACAGTCCTGGACCTTTCGATGAAACTGCTACACAAATGAAACACACATTTAAATTCGATAATGACGATTTGCCTCAAGATGTAGGACCAGCAACACAATGGATTGTTTGTATAGAATTCAAAAATGGAAACGGTGAACCATCGTGTTGGACAAATACCTTCAACTCTGAATCACAACCAGATAGGATAACACTGGATGCAGATTATATACGCGACTAATCTCTTTTTTAATTTTTTTACAACCAATTAAATCAATCAAAAGGTATAATTTTTAATCGACCATACTTTTTTATTATATTATGTTTTTCAATTTAGTCGATATTTTTCGTTTTATTTGCTTGCTTATTTTGCTTAACTTGATTCTTTCAATCAATATTACAAAATAGAATATAGTATTTCTTTTATAGTTTTATTATTATTAATTTAAATTTGTATCATTTAATTGTATTATTGCTTTTTTACAAGAGACATTCTTAAATTTAACATAATAAAATTTGTCTAAATGTAAAGAATCTTTTATCCGCTTACTATTTTTCTATTTTTCTAAGTTACAAAGAAAAAAATTTATTTTTATTTTAATTATATAAAAATATTTATTGTAATATTACTTACTAGCAGGAAAAAATTTACAAAACATTTGTTACCATTTTCGATTATACTCACATCAGATATTGAAAAACCATACTGTTTTGCAAAAAGAGAAGGACTTGATGAGTTTGCTGGATATGTAGCAGTTGCTTTAGTAGGTTTTTTAACTGGTTACATTGCCGCCGTTTATGGATTAAAGCCTTATCCATTTTACCTTGGAATTAAATTTCCAATAGTTGGATTTTTAATTTCTTTATTATTAGTTAAAGACACAAAAGAATTTACCCAATTAGAAATAAAAATTATCAAAAAGATGAGAAAACAGATGAGGGAAATAAAAAGATGATAGAATCAATAGATGATGATGATGAAGAAGAAGAAGAAAAACACACAATAGATAGCAATTCCTATTTGCTAAACAAAAGTAAAAATCTTAACTTTAAGGAAGTATTCATTGTACATCGTCGAAGAATCGTTCTCTTTTAGCTGTAAGCCAAGCATGGCTTGTTAATAATTTAGTATTTGGTGTATCTTGGGGATTGTTTACCCTTATTTTGTATCTTTTGGAATAAGTGTAAATGATACTGCATATTTAAAAGCACTGCATCCTGGAGTTTGGGGGTTTTTGCAACTTGCTACAGGTCCATTTAGTGATTTAGTAGGACAAAAAAATGATTTATCCAGGAATGATTATGCAAGCAATAGGAATTTGGCCAATACTATTATCTCAAGATATTTATTTTGGTATACTAGTTGGAATGTCTATTTTAGGTATAGGAACTGCATTTGTGTATCCTGCTTTACTCGCTGCTATTAGTGATATTGCTCATCCACAATGGAGAGCAACATCATGAGGTGTTTATAGATTCTGGAGAGATTTAGGATTTGTAATTGGTGCATTAGGTATAGGTTCTATCGCAGATTTCTTTGGTATAAATATAGCAATTCAAATAGCTGGATGGATAGCCTTCGGTTCTGGAATTTTTTGTTTTTATAGTTATGCATGAAACTAAAAGACCAATATACAAATCAGAATAAAATTATCATTCACGATTTATATTATTCTTTTTTACTTTGTAGATAATAAATTATCTCATCAACAAGAGCCATATATATTACAAATAAATTAAAGTAATTAAAATTGATACATCTCTGATAGTATATTGTATTATGTACAGATTCCTAAAGTCCAGTATTTGTTATATTTCTTTGGCTTTATAATATTTTTATATTTAAATAATTACTACACAGTATATTCTCACATTCCCAACAATAATATCGTCAAGCAAGAAATAGTAGACCAATATGACAAAATTAAAGTTCAATTTGCGTATGAGCCAGAAATGCTAACTATAAATACATTAACAGATCTTAAATTCAGCGTTTTAAATTCAACAACAGAAGAACACATTAAAAATTTCTTAGCAAGAATAGTTGTTACAGAAGGGTCAGAAGTATTCAGATTTGATAATATAAAAGTGAATGATGGTGATTTTTCTGTAAAACATTCTTTTGCTAATTATGGAACTCATCAAGTTATTTTAAGGGTAGATACAAATTCTTCTATTACTTCAGCTTCATTTGACGTAATTATACCTTCTTCTCAATCATCATCATCATCTCCATTTCCTATGGGTTCAGTTAAATCAAACTTAGATAATGATAAAAATACACAAAATTTTACAACTTTTTTAATTATCGGAGTAGGACTTGCGATAAGTATTGGAATGACAATAATATTATTATCAATTTTAAAGAAAAATTAAGTGTTGCACTTTATATCGAATATTCTTTCTTGTCTAAGATATTCATTTCTTATATCTTTTATGTTACATTTCTGCTAATAATAGAACATATTATCTTAAAACATGTTTCTTCTATTAAATCTATTATTATAGTTAATGGAGAATCTTCTATGAAATACAGGTGGATTTATTTAATTTTTTTGTTTTAAAAATTTATCTGTTTTTGAAAAAATTACTATATATACATTACAATTGTTTACATTTATTTTTTTCAGTTTATTATTTCTTCTCTGAAGGATATATAGACAGTTTCTCTCAATGATATGATTATAGATTGCAAGTTTATATTTTCTATATTTGTTGACAATACAATAAAAATAAAAAATAGTTATTGAGAACCAGTCATGTTATGTTGTTGTTGCATAAAAGATGTTTTTTGTGGTATGTACGATTCATGTGTGACTATTGCAACGGAATGTGGACCTTTGAATGTTATTGGATCATCTGATACATCTTTTAGAACAATATCAGTTACAGGATCTCCAAATCCAAATTGACCGTGATAAACACACATATTGGGAGGAGACGACAATTCTGGAATATATCCCAGAGCCATTGGAATCATATCAGGAGCTCTTCCTATAAGAACATCTAAAAGACGGTCTTGGGGATCTTTAGGATCACATGGTAAATTTAATGCTATATGTCCTTTACTTGCATAAGGTGTTGAATCATA
>DASVEV010000281.1:0-4804 GCA_036380415.1 Nitrososphaeraceae archaeon | reverse complement strand
AGTTATTTTAATCCGTGATAAACCTGCTTTCTTGAGTATAATATTATTATTATTGTGATTCTTATTATAATTTCTATCAGAATCATTATTTGATATAATATCATTTATCATGCTACTAAGGTAGGGTTCATGACCTACTATGAGAATTACAGAATCAATATTTAATTTACTTAATTTATTATATAGAAAATTTTTACTTCCATTTGGTTTTAGTTCTTCAGATTGTTCGATTTGTTCTGTTAATTTATATTCTTCAGCAATAATTTTAGCAGTTTGAAAGGCTCTTGTCAACGGACTAGAAAAGATAACATTAAATTTGACTCCTAATTTTTTAAGAGATTTTGCTATTTCTACAACCTCTTTTTTTCCAGATACAGTTAGCTGTCTTTTAGTATCTTTCATAGAGTCGGATAATCGATTTCCAGCATAACCATGTCTCAAAATAAACAAATCCAATGCAAAATTATATTAATTATTTTATATAAAGTAGTCGTTACCATTTTAGTAATATGAAACAAAAATAGAAAGATAATAAGGACAAAAAAGAATAATAGAAACTAAAATAATTGATTATTGATTAAATTAATTTTTACCTTATACTATGATAAAGTTTTTTTTTGTATAAATCAATATTCAGAAATAAAATAAATACCTGAATCTACTATTATAGTTAATTACATAACTAATAACAAAACTTTTAATAAAACAATAAAAGAGTTATTCAATCAGTATCCTAACTGATTGAGTTTTTTTCTTTTTTTAAAATCAATCAATTTTGTAAATTTAGTTCAATATAGGTAAATATAATACCTATTAAAAAAACAAATAAATTAATAGTTATAAATAAATCCAAGCAAATACCATAGACCATTTCCATAGAAAGTAATTTTTAAGTCCTTCCTTCCCTTTAATGTTTTTTATATAGGCTATAATGTTTCTAAATAGACAATCATAATAATAATAGGGAATACTAATTAAATAAAACTGACTATATACTTACACTTAAAACCCACCTTGTTTCATCCGGAGAAGTCATTCCCACTCTTTTCTTTTACTTTCTCCGGACTAAATCTAACGTTTTAATTTTAGCTCTACACTAAATTTTTCAAATTTTAATTTATAATATATAAAATACTAATCATTATTTACCTTATCTTATATTGATGGATGGATTTTAAATTGCATAAAAATGAACAATACTCATTGAAAGTCCATAAACATTAACAACCATATAGTCTAAATACTAAAAATAAATACTATAGGTATACATGTTTCATGATAACCAAGTTTTAAGGTTATAGGATTCAATGAATATATTGTTATCAAAAATGATGGAATATAAAAAACTATTTTGAATGGTGGGAGAATATTTCATATGAGTTAAAAATTCAGAAAGAAATAGAAACTTACGATAAAATTATGGAACTACATCCAAATATCCTTATATTTGGTATAAACTAGGTTTAGCAAATGATGCCATAGGATATAAGCAAAAGGCTAAAGAATATTTTTCATAGAATGGAAGCCACAAAAGGAAAGAGGGAGAAGATAAAATGATACAATTAATGAATATAAGTATGGATGATAATATACAAGTTATTTACTTCTACAAATAATTAATTAATTAATTAATAAAAAACTATCAAATTAAAAAATACCATTAAGTGGTTGAATTACTACTAACGTCGATTTATTTTTTTTCTTTTTCTTCTACAGTAGGTTTTGTATATGTAAGATATCTTGTTCCATTCAACAACGCGATTGAGATTTGAATTGTATTATCATTCAATTCCTTTTGTTTTTTTAAGAGGTATTTTGCTCCCTTTTTTTCAAATGCTTTATTTAATTTTCTGGATAATTTTTCTAATTCTGGAAAGAATACATTGTTCATTGCTGAAGGTGGTGGTGATGTAGCGTTACCAGTTGAAGAGGTATCAAAAAGTGTATATTGAAATGTTTTATCAGGTTGAAGTTTTGGATTTGGAATATCTATCTGTTTGTCATATTTGACTCTGTTTTCTGCTAATGAAGCATATATACCCGGATTATTAGAATGACCAGTAGACTTCTTTTTGTTTATACTCTTTTGTTTTGCCAATAATTAGATTAAATCTATATAATATAAAAACTATTTTATATGATACAATATAAGGTGAAATATTTTTAGTTTATACATAATAATCGCCAAAACCTATAATTTCCATATATGTCTTAACTTACATGCTTCTTTACCATTAGTATCATATTTCTTTCCAATAAATGTTATATACAGATAAATTTATGAATGTGATTATGACTAAGATGTAGTCTTTTAGTATTTATGTATGTTTTACAATAGATGATTATATTCACTATAGTATTTAAAAAAAATTATTGTATGACGATAAAAGATAAAATAGAAAACATGTAATTAAGTGCTTCTTTCAAAGAATATATTGGAGATTTTTTATTAAAAGCATAATAGTTCTATATAGGCCTATATTCAAACTATGGACTTCTCTTATTTACTTAAAATAGCATTTAATAGAATAAGAAAACTATGACTTCCCATGCTGAAATTACTACTAATCTTTATAATGAAACTAAAAGTTTTGATGTTGAATCAAAATTAGTTATAAATAATCTCAATGCTGGCTTTAATACACAAGTTCTTAAAAATATTAAATTAGCCATAGAAGAAAATTCTGTGACCGCATTTATCGGTCCATCTGGATGTGGTAAAACTACTCTTTTAAGATGTATTAATAGAATGCATGAAATGACTCCTGGTGCCTATGCTAAAGGAGAAATTTTTTTAGATGAAATAAATATTTATGATAAAAAAGTCAATCCAGTAATGATAAAAAGACGCATAGGTATGGTATTTCAAAAGCCTAATCCCTTTCCAACCATGAGTATCTATGATAATGTTGCAGCAGGTTTAAAATTAAATGGTGTTAAAGATAAAAAAATCATAACGGAAATAGTAATAGAAAGTCTTGAAGGTGCCGGCTTATGGCAAGAGGTAAAAGACGAATTGAATAAACCCGGAATGAGTCTCTCAGGTGGCCAACAACAAAGACTTTGTATTGCGCGCGCACTTGCAATGCATCCTGAGATTATTCTTATGGATGAACCTACATCGGCCTTGGATCCTCGTGCCTCTTCTAAAATCGAAGAACTAATCCATGAGTTAAAGAAGTATCTTACTATAGTAATAGTAACACATAACATGCAACAGGCAGCTAGAGTTTCAGACTACACAGCATTTATGTACCTTGGTGAATTGATAGAATTTGGAAAAACAAAACAAATTTTTGAAAAACCGAAAAAAGAATTTACTGAAAGATATATCTCTGGTAAATTTGGTTAACCTATCATACAATAATCAATTATATTGTCCAATATTAAATTTATTAAATTCAGAAATAGATAAGAAAATAGGGAATTAAACCATAAGTTTCTGAAACTTATATAAAATGAAAGCAAGACAACAATTAGTTTATAATATGTAGATATTAAAGGTAGATTAAAAATTTTTTATATATTAACTTTATAAGCATAATAATTTAATAGACATTATCTTGTTAACACTATTATCTTTTTTAATAAAACTACACGAAAACCTAAGAAGATTCGATAGTAAAACTAACAGTTATATTAAAAATTCTAATGAAAAAAATATTCATGATGCAAGAACTTCGATCAGGAGATTTAATGCTGCTTTTTTAGTATTACCTAAAAGATATAGAAAAGGATGTTTATTATCAGACTATAATCAACTAGCTAATAAATTCTTTAAAATAAATAGCGAGATTAGAGATATGGATATTATTCATGACAAATTAAATGGTTATCCACAAACTGATCAAAGAAACATTGTAGTTGATTTATTGAAAAAGAATAGACAATCTAATTTAGAAGGTGCAAAAACTATTGCTTTATCTCTTAAAAATATGAATTCAAATAAAATTCTTGATAAAATGGACATAACAGAAAAAGAATTACAAAAAAGATATAATAAACTTCTTTTCAGACTAATTTCAAAAATAGAGACAAATTTTCTCATTGTCATCACAAATACTTTAAAGATAAAAGAATTACATGAATTAAGAAAAGATTGTAAGAAACTGAAGTACATTTTAGAATTATTGGTAAAAGATAATAATAAAAATAATACTGCTATTGGATTGATAAAAACTCTTCAGAATATCCAAGATATTCTTGGGAGTATTCGTGATTATGATATCACTATTGATTATTTAAAAAAATTAGAACTTAGTAAAGAAATTCAGGAAATAGTTAATAATGAAATGGAACAGAGAAGATTAAAGTACGAAGAATTTTTAAGATTTTGTAAAAGACGTTTACATATCTCCAGAGATTCATTCTTTGCAAAGATTAAAAGTTTACTTTCATAGATAAGTAAATGGTTTTTCTATATATGTGAAGTAAAAATTATCAGTTATTTATGTGATAGAAAAGTCGATTAATTTCTATTTATTTTTTATATGCAATTTCATTCAAGTTAGATGGATTAATATTGGGAGTATTTTCATTAAAAGTTTTATCAACAGATGATTTTTCGATAATAAATTCGTCTTTAATTATACCACCATCATTAGAATAAAATTGTCCAACAAGACTTTTTCCATTGTTTGTTGTTTTTAATTCCAAAAACCCATGATCTTCTAATTGGTTTGCAGTGAAATAAGCTTGACCATCTAATCCATGTAATTCCTGTCCACCTGTACCAACTATGGCAAAAATGGTACCTTCAGGCTCAACATACATATTTTCTTCATTATTTCCACTACCTAGTATT
>DASVEV010000280.1:0-11168 GCA_036380415.1 Nitrososphaeraceae archaeon | reverse complement strand
TCTTTAAAATATTCAACAGAAGGACCGCCCTCTAACATACCTGATGTAGCCATGATAATAGCTGGATTCTCATCCTTTAATACTTCATCTCTTTTTCCCCATCCATTAACTACAGTAAAATATTCTGATTGGAATGGATTAATTCCTTGTGAAACAGATCGTCTTACATCTTGGCCAAGGTAATGTGCGTACGACATATGAATAGCACTTGCCTCAGAAATCATTCCCTCGATATAAATTGGTGCTTCAATCAATCGCCCATCTTTCATTTCCTTATCTAAAACTAGCATTATCTCTTGAGCACGTCCTACAGCTGGCACTGGAATAAGGACTTTGCCACCACTTGTCAATGTTTTGTTAATCGTCTCAGTGAAACTCTTATAAACTACACTTTGGTCCGGCATTAGATCACAGGAGGCCCCATATGTACTTTCAGTAATCAAAGTTTCTACCCTAGGATAATTTGAAACAGCACTATCTAATAACTGAGTTTTAGCATATTTATAATCACCAGAATAGAGAATATTATGGGCTCCTGAAATATTCACATGTACTGTCGCGCTCCCCATAATGTGACCAGCGTTATTAAGTGTAATTGTAATATCTGGCGAAATATCGGTAGGCTTTCCGTAAGGTAGTGTGATACAATGTTTTATTATTTCATTGATATCTCGAATCTCATATGGACAATAAACACCATTATTCTGTGCTATTTTTACGGAATCTGATTGAAGTAAATTCATTAAAGGTAATGTTGGTTCTGTACAATAGACGGGACCATCGTAGCCATATTTGAATAATGTTGGCAAAAATCCTTGATGATCTATATGAGCATGACTAATTACTATAGCATCTAAATCCTCTAATTTAAAATCAAACCAATCTATCCGAGGATAGGCATCAATAGCATTATTCTCACCTGGATTAATTCCACAATCTAACATAATTTTACTCTCCGAAGTCACGACAATAAAACAAGATCTTCCCACTTGCTTTACTCCACCTAAACAGAAAATATAAACTTCCTTGTTGTTCCAAGTTTTACTTTGTTTATCATTTCCTGATGGCCTTTCTAATGGATTTTCACTTTCTAAACTTTCATCTCCTTTTTTTACTAACGGGTCTCGAAAAACTCTTTTGCCTAATTCGCGAAGAAAGTTACTACGTTCTTTTGAGGAAATTTTTAAAACTGTGTGTATATTTTTTATACTCATAGATGGGATATGAGGAGAACGTCGTAAATGTGCTATCCAACCTGTAGATTCAGCTATATTTATAATAGTTTCAGAAATAACTGATTCAGGTTTATTAACCTCTAGAACTACCTCGCCTGTTGCATCATCACAAAATACAGCGGAAACAATCACATCTTTGGGTAATATTTTAGAAACAATAGTCCTGGTTTCGTCTTCTTGAAGTCTGATTGAGGGATCTGTTCTTACTATAAATCTTTTTTTTAAGGTTTTTGATAGAGACGATAGATAATACGTTAATTCTGTAAGGGAGAACCTTGGATTTTTAGTATATAGAGCAATATTTGGTCCTTCAAATCTAGCAATAGTAATTTGTGACTCTTTTGGAATGGAATCAAAAATAGATTTTATTATTGCTTCTTCATCTTTAACATATCTTTGATTCTTAAAATTTTTATCCAGAGAATCACTTTTAGTTTCGCTATTCAATGATTTATTATAATTGTTTTTATCACTACCGTTTCCATTATTTTTTTTCATATTGATCAAATTTTTTTCTTTTGTTTGAATACCAATTATATATCTATTTTAAAATAAAGTCTCAATAAACATAAATTGAATCATATCTATTATCTATATTTCCATTAATATAGTTTTAGTCATATAATATTATTTCAGTTACAGTTAAGTGTAAATAATTAGTTATTATCTTTCATCTTAAAACCCATGGCAGAGCAAATGACAATATTACAATTATTACAAAAACGAGACTTAAAATTGTAAAGGGCTTTATTTTGCTATTAGTTTTAATTTTGTTTTCAAGCAAGGTACCATACCACTGACCCCCATCCAACATAGTTATAGGAAGTGCATTGAATATACCTACATTAAAATTGATAAACCAAATCCAAAAAAGGAAATTTGCAATAATTGGGAATGTCGGACCAAATATAGTTGAAGTGTAATAAGAAGACATACTATCAGAATAAGGAACGAGATTTTGCTGCAGTGTAGGAGGCATAAGAATTGCTAATGGATTAGTCAAAAAAAGATTTTTGTAATTGTCTAATACCAATCCTGGATCAAAAAATGCATCTGTAAGAGTTACCCCTAAGACACCTTTATTTTCTGGGATAGATGCAGGAAGTTCAAAAGACTTTATTTGTTCTTTCTTGTCTTCTGATATCCATTTCATTTGTATTGTTGTCCCTAAATTATCTCTTAAGATTTTCCTAAGTTCTTGAACATTCTCTATAGGTTCAGCATTGATAAAAGTAATAATAGAATTTTTTGAAAGACCAATAGATTTGGCTAAAGAATTCTCTCCAATAGTCACAACAGTAATGCCAGTTTCATCTCCTTGAATATTAGAAATAGGATTAAGAGATGTTATTAAAACAAAAAGTAATCCAAAAGATATACCTGCAATGACCATATTGTTCAATGGACCTGCAGTAAGAATGGCACTTTTTTGTTTAAAAGTTGTTTTATTTAATTCATCTTGTTGTATATTTACAAATGCACCAATAGGTATACCTAGGAACAATACAATACCTGTTGACTCAACTTTTGTATTGTAAACTCTCGCAACAATGCCATGACCTGCTTCATGGATTATTATCGTAATAACTAATCCAATCCAGCCGTACGTCCATGGTAGAATAGGATTCAATCCTGGAATCAACAGATTGCCTTGGGGTCCAATTTCGCGAATACCCTCTCTTGCGGAATCATTAGAAAATAAAACTAGAAGAGAACCCAAAATTAAAAAAACAGCTAATGCAGTTATCAAAGGCATTAAATAAATATTGAATGCCGCGTAAATCTTACCGACACTCGAATTTGCTATTACGTCAAAAAACCGTAGTCCAAATGGGGTATGTATTAATATCAAAGGCAATTTTAGTTCATAATTAATCCCTAAATTTTTTTGCAAACAAAATTATTGGTACCAGAGACTATTTAAATCAATCATTGACTGTCTCACTCCTAAATCTATTAATAATTTTGTTTACAAATTAAAATTTATTGAATCCATCAATTCTGAATTATAATTTTTTTTCAATGGATACTAATTTAGTAGCTAAAAATCTTATAGGAAAAAAATTGGTTAAGATTATACGAAATCAGAATGGAAAAATTAAGCTCTCTGGTATTATTGTAGAAACAGAGGCATATGGTTACAAAAGTGATGAAGCAAGTCACGCTTATAGAGGTATAACCAAAAGAAATATGGTAATGTTTGGTCCAGCAGGAAGGTCCTATGTTTATTTTACGTATGGAAATCATTATTGTTTCAACGTCACTGCAAAATCCATAAATCAAGTTGCAGGTGCTGTATTAATACGTGGATTAGAACCAAAAGAAGGAATTCAGTACATGAGAAATTATCGGAATGTGGATGATAAGATTTTAACCAATGGACCAGGAAAAATCACACAAGCATTTTGCATAGGTAAACAACATAATGATCAAGATTTAACAGATATAAATAACGACTTATATATCGAAAAAGGGTTTTTACCTAATTTAGTGTTAGCAACTAAAAGGATTGGTATTAAAAAATCAATACATGAATATTGGAGATATATTTTAGCATACAAAAATGAAAATGTAATTTTTTTAAATAACTTTGTATCAAAAAAGAAAGAAAATATTCACTTTCAAATTTGTCGTCGGCTATTATAGTGGGAAGTTTAGTTAGGTGTAATTTTATATATTCTGTCTCTCCAATTTACAATACTTATTCTATTTGATGTTATTAATCTGAATATAAATCTGGAAACGATAATTGTTGCCCCAATTAATAAACAGAGAGAGTAAAACTTGTTTAAGAATAATGTCATAGTGATCTGTATTAAATTTGCTAGAAATAAAATAACCAAAGTCATACCTGCAAGGAGTAAGATCACAAAGTTCAGTATATATGGATGAATTATACTTAAAGTCAATAATAAAGAAACTATCAAAAAAGGAAATATTAATAAAAAGAACAGGACTATGCTTAAAAGAGATAATTTTAACCTGTTTTCCATAAACATTGGTATAGCGAGCCTATCTATAGCTTTAGATAATTCAGAGGCATTTCGTGCCCAAATTGTTTCCACATAGCTTTCACCCCTAACCATCCTCATTTTAAAATTGCCCTCTTTAACCTTTTTACCTAATGCACTGTCTTCAATTATTTCATGCTTAACTGATGCATGAGAACCAACTTTTTCATAAGTATCTCTCTTAATTAAAAAATAACTTCCAAAAAAATAACCAAGTTTTGATTTTGCATCATTAACCTTTAAAGGAGAAAAGTGGGTGTGCATGAAGATAGTTAATAGAGGGAGCGTAACTTTGGTAAAAAAATCATTACATAATAACCTAGGCATAACTGTTATTGCATCTAATTTATAATGTTTAGTATTTTGTACTACTAAAGACATTGTGTTTTCAGAATGATAAGAATCTGCATCCGTAAACAACAATAAATCACCTTTTGATTTTAGATAACCTTGATAACAAGCCCAATTTTTCCCAGTCCAATCGTCATCTGGTCGATTAACATTGAGAACTTTAATGGTAGAGTATGAATTTTGGTATTCATTCATGATTTCTAAAGTTTTATCCGATGATTCATCATTTACTAAAATTATTTCGAAATCAGGGTAATCTTGTTTTACTAAGCTATCTACGCATTTACGAATATATCTTTCCTCGTTTCTGGCCGGAACTATTATACTCACCATTGGAAACGTTTTGTTTATATTCTTAATTTTTTCCAACCTGGGTGATTTTCTAAGAGAATTAATCATAAAGAATAAGAGGTAAATCCAAGTAGAAAAAATTCCCACCACAATAAAAATAATTAGGGAATAAAAAATAAAAATTATTTGAGCATTTTCCATTGTATGGATTGTTAAAAGCAGAGTTCCATATTATTTATTTTTTACCTATACTTTTTATAATTAGTTTCCAGTTGGATTTTGATTTGGTAATTTAAATATAATTCTTAGAAATCAGACAAGCTTAATATACGGTAAGATAGTCGCTTAAGCAAATATTTATGTTAATAATATTTGACGTGGAAGGAGTATTACTTAATGCTGAATATTTACCAATTTTGGCTCAAGTTTTTGGACCTTCCAAAGAAAAGGAAATTTGGGATATTACAAAACAAGGAATAAGAGGGGACATAGATTGGGAAGAAGGGCTTCGAAAGAGAGTGAAGGCGTTAAAAGGTATAAAATTTGATGATGCGAAACAAATAGGAGAAAATTTAGAAATCATGCCAGGAGCAAAAGATCTTTGTTCAGCGCTAAAAGATGCGGGGTGGAAAATGATTGCTGTTTCAGGCGGTTTTACAATTATTACAGACAGATTAAGGAAAGAATTGGGATTAGATTTAATTTTTTCTAATAATTTAATCTTCAAAAATGGAATATTAGATGATCTTGACTTACAGGTTACTTCAGATAAATCACTTGTTGTTAGACCGATAATTAAAAAATGGGGCTTTAAAAAAGAAGAAATCGTGGTAGTTGTTGATGGGGCTAATGATATAAAACTATTTGACATAGCAGGTTACACAATCGGTTTTTGCCCTGTTGAATTAGTCAAAAATAAAGCAGATGATGTAGTTGAATTAAGGAACTTATCATTACTAAAAGGCTTATTAGAAAAAAGATTTGGTAACTGGATTTTAAAAACTAACTTAAATAAAATAAACTCGAATGTTAAAGAAAATTGAGATAATTCCAATATACATAAATATTAATATTAATCCGAAATTAAATTTATTAGATATTCTATTAGAATCGATAAAAAATAACAATCAGATTATTAAAAATGGAGATATAATAGTCATAGCTCAAAAAATTATTTCAAAAAATGAAGGACGGTCAATTTATCTAAATAATATTATTCCTTCCTCTAGATCAATTGAATTAGGCAAGAAAATAAATAAGGACCCCAGAATTGTCGAATTGATACTTCAAGAATCGCGAAAAATTGTAAGAGTATTTAATAATATAATAATTACCGAAACACTTCATGGTTTTATTTGTGCAAATGCTGGTATAGATCAAAGTAATGTAAGCAAAAGTAAAAATCGAGTTCTTCTACTACCAAAGGACCCCGATAAATCGGCTGATTCAATAAGAAAAGAAATATATGAAAAAACAAGAAAAAATATTGCCGTTTTAATATCAGATACATTCGGTCGCCCCTTTCGGATTGGTCAGACCAATGTTGCAATAGGTATTGCAGGAATTAATCCTTTAAAAAATTATATAGGCAAAAGAGATATGTTCGGTAAAATTATGAAGGTTACAGAAATAGCTATTGTTGATGAAATAGCTGGAGCAGCAGAACTTGTTATGGGAAAAAGTGAAGGGATTCCTGTGGCAATAGTTAGAAATGCTATTTATTCTAAACATCATAGTTCAATCAAAAAAATTGTAAGAAAGGAATCACGAGATATTTTTAGATAGGATTAACTATAAAATAAGGTCATAAACATTTTATATCACAATAGCAGTTTTTATATTGTATTTCATAATGCGTGACGATATAGATTTTAGAAAAGTCATTGATGTAAGAGGGCTTTATTGTCCTGAGCCTGTCTTTAGGACTAAAATCGAAATAGAAAAAATGACGATAGGTGAAAAATTAAAAGTTGTTGCTGATGACCCCCAATCAGAAGAAGATATTTCTATGTGGGTAAACAGGAATGGACATGAATTAATATCAATTGGTAAAAAGGAAGCAGATTTAGAATTTATTATAAAAAAGGCAAAGTAAATGACTTTAACAATAACTGAAAGTAAAGTAACAGAAAAAATAGGAAATACTCCCTTAATAGAATTATCTTCATTTTCGACAGAGAATGTAAAATTATTTGCTAAATTGGAATGGTATAATCCGTTTGGTTCTGTTAAAGATAGAGCAGCGTATTGGATGATAAAAGACGCTGAAAGAAAGCGTGTGATAAAAAAAGATAAGAGTATTATCATTGAACCAACTTCAGGAAATACCGGAATTGCGCTAACAGGGATTTCATCATCGATGGGATACAAAGTCGAAATAGTTATACCTGAAAAGGTAAGCGCTGAAACAAAATCAATACTGAAGAATTTAGGAGCTACAATACATGAAACCTCTGATGATCTTTGTCCGAGAGTGGGTGCAGGAACGGATCAGAGCATTGCACTAGCCAAGGCAATATCGACTCCCAGACCAGATATCTACTATATGCCCAATCAATATGAAAATGATGCTAACTATTTAGCTCATTATGAAGGAACTGGTCCAGAACTGTGGGAACAAACCAATGGAAAGCTTACACATTTCTTAACAGGTTGTGGAACTGGGGGTACTATAACAGGTACAGGCTTCTATCTAAAAGAAAAGAATCCTAACATCAAAGTTGTTGCAGTTCAAGCACAAAAAAATCATCTACTTCAGGGCTTGAGAAATTTTGAAGAATCTTCTATGCCTGATCTTTTCAAAAGACGGGAAATTGTTGTTGATGAATGGTATACTGCAACTAATAAAGACTCTTTTGCAATGGTAAAGGAATTAACAAAAAAAGAGAAGATATTGGTGGGACCATCATCAGGGTCTGTTATGTCAGCTATGCTGGAAGCTCGAGACAAGATAGAAAGTGGAATAATAGTTGGGATTTTTGCTGATGACGGTAGGAAATTTAAAAGTTTATACCAAGAACAGAATGTTCTTAATGAAGAAGAATATGAAAAAGCTCTTCAAAATGCTAAATTTTTATCTAAGCTTTTTTACTAAAGGAAATTATTTTTGAGAAAAAATTATTATAGACAATATAATGTGTCACACTGAACTTAATAAGAATATGAGATGATATCTTTAACTTTCGTCATCGACTAAGTGATAAATTTCCTGGGAATAAATCTAATTGACGAATAAAATTAGGTACAATTTGAGAAATGATAGATAACTTAAATTTTGACTTAAACGGTGAATTAAATAAAACAATTGCATCTTAAATTATTATTTATACAATAACATATCAATTTTTATTTTCATTTAACCACTTTTCAAGATCAAGTGCAGCCATACATCCATATCCTGCAGCAGTAACAGCCTGTCTATAACGAAAATCATGGACATCTCCAGCTGCAAAAACCCCATCAACACTGGTTCTTGTATTCTCTTTAAGGAGAATATAACCATGCTCATTCAGTTCTAGTTGACCTTGAAAAATTTTAGTATTAGGCTCATGTCCAATCGCAATGAATAATCCTCCTACATTTAATTCTCTTTCTTGCTGAGTGTTTACATCTTTAATTAAAATTTTTGAAATTTTTTTATTTCCGCTTATATTGGTAATGATACTGTTCCAAAGAAAGGTGATTTTGGGATTAGCGAATGATTTTTCTTGCAATATTTTACTGCCTTTGAGTGAGTCGCGTCTATGTAATATCTTGACTGATTTTCCAAATTTTGTTAAAAATGTGGCCTCTTCGAGGGCAGTATCGCCCCCTCCGACCACAACAATATCTTCCCCTTTAAAAAAAGGACCGTCACAAGTAGCACAATAAGATACTCCCCTTCCTCCATATGCTTCTTCTCCCGCAATACCTAGTTTTCTAGGAGTTGCTCCAGTACAGACAAGAATTGACTTAGAGAGATATCTTTTTGAATGTGTTTTTACAAAAAAAGGATTTACCTTAAAATTAACTTGTAGTACTTCATCATCAACAATAAAAGAACCGAATCTTTCAGATTGTTGCCTCATATTCATCATCAATTCGGGTCCAAATATTCCATTTGGAAAACCAGGATAATTCTCTACTTCACTAGTGGTCATTAATTGTCCTCCAGGCAAACTTCCAGATATTATTAATGTCTTTAGTTTCGCTCGAGAAGTATAGGTTGCCGCCGTATAGCCAGCTGGCCCTGAACCTATAATAATAACATCAAAAATATCTAAACCTTGATTAGTAGTATCAATGTTATCTTCATCAAGTCTCATTATGTACGTAATAGATAAAATAGGGACTAATTAATTATTTGTCACAAAAGTTCCCTTAATATATTCATTAATAATAGTTCATTAAAAGATCATTGTAATTATTTAATATAGTTTGGTGAGGAGCACATAGGAGTTTATGATTTATATGCGCTATTATAAGATCGTCTTGGAAATGAGCATTAAATAACCTACAATAACTATTTTCACAAAACGGAGAGCCCGAATTAATGAAATAAAATAGTGATTGAATAACTAGACCTTCAATTACATCATTAATTCGAATGTCATAATAATCTATAAATTTTTCTTCATATTCTTTTTTTACCTCCCTAATTAAATCAGGATTTTCATCACACGAGTATAATTTGTAATAATATTCTCTAGGTTTGGCGATTCCTTCTACAATTCCAGAAGTAGAAATTAAAGTAGGATTACCACAAATAACTGACCTTGCATGATGTTTCCAATCTGTCTCATCAAATGTGCACAATAATTTATCAATTATCAGAATATTAAGGTGAGATAAAGATAATAGTTCATCATTCTTAATATAAAGTTGAAATGCCTTTTGTAAAAGAAAACCATCATATAAGTATAAATCAGGTGGGACTTTTTTTTTAAAATCTAAATCTTTGTCTATCTCTTTACGAGTACCTTTTAAATCATAAATCCAAGACGGTTCTTTAAGATAATGTATAAGGCTTTGTTGATAAAACAATGGTTCTTTTTGGTATCGATTCAATAATAAAAAATCTTTATTTTTAATTGAGTTATTTGGTATAATCTTTTTCAAATGATCAATGATGTTTTTAATCTTTATCTCGGGCCAAGAAGAATCATTAAAAAAATTTATGTTTTTACAAAATATCATGCAAAAAAAAATGCCTAATTTGGGATTTCTATTAGTTCTTTTAATTTATTTGCAGCTATTTCTGCAGCTTTTTTACCGGATAGAAGCATAGAACCAAATGTAGGACCCATTCTTGGAAGTCCATGAGTTTCAGTTACTGACATTCCTGTTGCAATTAGACCAGGAAATACTTCCCCAGTATGATTAACTACCGCATCTTCGCCTCCCTCTACCCACATAGGATCCATCCCTTTCCACTTTACATAACCGCGTTCCATCAATCTCTTTACTGCAACAGAATCATGACCTGACGCATCAATAACGATCTTGCTTTCGAATGCAATTGGATCGACACATGTAATATTTCTTGGTAATGCAGAAACTGGCATCCAGTTAACTACCACCCCTCCAACGCGCTTATTTTTTATTACTAAATCATCGAATTTAGTTAATTGCAAAAATCGAACACCTGCATCGCATGTTGCGGCTATTAACTTTGAACAAGCATGAGGACCCCATGTAGCATATAGCCCGTCTCGTATAACTCTATATGGAACTCCTAACTCATCCCAGATTTTTTGGGCTGGTGCTCTTACAGTTACGGGATTCATCATATAACCTCCTACCCAATATCCTCCACCAATATAGTTATTTTGTTCTATAATTAAGGTTCTAATTCCTAATAGACCCAATTCTCTACCTGCAGATAAACCAGCAGGACCAGCACCAATAATAATAACATCGGAGTCTGTATATTCATTCATTGTTTCCATAAACATTCCAGCAATGGAACGAGTAATCTCTTTCTCGCTGACATCAGCAAAAATCTTTGGCATACTATTATCACGAGAATTACATTATATATTATTAATGCATTTGATATGCAAAGTCATATAAGCAAAAGTAATTTTAATTATCTATTATATTATTTGATAAATGAGTTCCTCTAACTTTAGTGTCAATTTCTATCATTAACTTAATAAAATCGGATTTATGAGAATTCAAATATTCTTGTCCTTTGTCTTTAAGGCGATTTTGATAGAGTCTTAAATCTCTATGCTCATTAAAGAATTTTTCGATCATTGTACTTCCATGAATAGAAGGATTTATCAATTTATCAAAATAG
>DASVEV010000279.1:0-7637 GCA_036380415.1 Nitrososphaeraceae archaeon | reverse complement strand
AGTAACAAAAAATTCAACTAATCATTTTTCCTAATTGATTTTAAAATAAAAATTAGCAATTGGAAATCATAATAAACATTAACTAATCTAATTTAGTAATACTATGTTAGCAAGTGTACCTAAGCACTTCAATTATATTTTTAATTGCTATCTATCTTATTAAGTGAAAATCCCCTCAATAATACCTTATATTATTACATCAGTTTCATTAGGATTTGTTATATTTTTAGTGACAAAAGCAGTTCATCATACTCTATCAAAATAAATCTATTAAAATTATTTTAAAATTCAAATAATTTTTTTCTCAATTAGTAAATTCATTAATCCTTTTTCAGTTATCGAATAAATTGTAAGTAGTTTTCTGTTTCTGAACTCATTTCTTGCAGAAATTAGGTTTTATTTTTCTAAATAGTTTAGATGACTAAATTTCCTTAACGTTCCGTTTATTTTTTCAACCCTTATTATTTGTACGAGCTTTGTAATTCTACCTTTTACAATAATACCTTAAATTGTTTTTATATTATTACATTTGGTATAGTGGTAATGGCTGAAAATTTATTTAACAAGTTTAATGAATATATAAGAGATGTTCAAAATGATGAAATTAAATCTATAGTTATAGGACTATTTGCGCTGATTGGATTTATTATTCTTATTTATTCTATATTTATTGGAATCGTAGGAGAGCCATTAGCATCAGTAACAAATACTGTTTTTGTTGCTGTAATTATTGGGTCTTTTACTTTGGTAGGAATAATTATTGGTAAGAGATTGTAAAACGAATAAGATTTCTATCTTTGGAAGTGTAAAAGGTAAATTGCAATTTCATAATCCCAATTTATAAAAGAAATTGTATTGAAATTTCTACAGCATTCCACCGAACCAAGAGTAATAAGGTTGAAATAAACTTCATATATAAAATAGATAACATAGAGAATTGTCAACATTTAAAAGAAAATTAGGGTATGCACTTGGAATTTTTTTTATCTTAACAAGTTTATACGGCTTGGCAATTATTCTATACTCTCCATCTTCCACCCAAGTTTTTGAAATGATTGTATTGACCTCATCCATTTTAGCAATAGGAATAATTTTCATTTATTTAGCTCGCAGAATACGATAATTCTATTTGATAGTAGTTATAAAATTTTTCACTTGTAATTAATCCAGAAATAACTTTCTTCATCTTCATTAATTATTATTTTAAGAATTACTTGGTTTGGATTTGTTAAAATATGATAGTAAATTTTTTATTATAATTTCATTTCTTTTTATTCATTTAAGTTTCTAATAATAAAAGCTAAATACAAAGTAAGTGATTACCATACATGGCAAGTTCAAACATACTGAAGACCAATGCTATATGAACTCTATAGTTTAAAGTATCTATATTATCAAAGAGACTTATCTTTTATAGCATATTCATAATTAATGTCATACAAGATAATAGACTCTTTGCATCAGGATATTGGAAAAACTATTGCTTCTGAAAGGTTTCTCAATACAATGGATGGTTTTTGGTTTGCTCTAAAACCTAACGTAATCATAAACTCTTTTGACTTTGTTACAGTAGATAATTTGTTTAATAGTAAGTCTATTGGAATTATAAAAGAATTACAAGCAGTTAGTGCTGAGCACGATTATTATAATAATTATTTATCTGATAATCATACAATATCAAGCACAAAAAAACAATTGAAGCAAAAAGGAAAAGAAAAAGAAGATGAAGAAGAAGAAAATGAACAACTATCTAACAGGCAATTAAATAATCTTATATTGGTAAAAGTGGCAATAATGGCAAATACAGGAATCAAAGTACAAGGATATAAAAAGAATATATCTATAAATTTTCCTGTTGGAGTAGGTAAAACGGTTAGATTTGCTACTGAAGATGAGATTATATTTGCTTTAGGAATTCCTCAGATGGAAAATCCCATACCAGCCGGTATCATAGAAACAACAAATGGTCTTGAAGTTCCTATTACATTGGATGTAACTTATTTGGCGGGAGCAGATACCGCACATGTTAATGCATCAGGAATATCAGGAAACAGAAAAAGCTCCTATATTTTATTCTTATTGCAATCATCATATCAGACACTTAAAAGAATGAATCAAAATGTTGGATTGATAATATTTAACACTAAAGAGCAAGATTTGCTATATATAGACCAAAAAGAAAAATATACCAAAAAAAGAACTGAAAGATTATTTGATGTACTAGATTTAGATATAGAACCATTTGAAAATGTAACTTATTTCCTTCCAAGAGGAAAAGATGGCAAACCTAATTCTATTCATATACCAAAGAATTACAGAACATATTCTTATGAGCTAAAAGATGTATATGATAGACTTGAACTGCTATTTTCCGAACCTTATGATTTACATCATGATTTCTTATCAATAATGAATTACATTTATGAATCATGGCCTCTAAAAAGTAATATTGGAAAGAAGGATATCAGTACATGGACTGACCTTTCTGAATTTAAAGAATATCCTGAAACAATAGTATCAAACAAATCTTCTCTTTTGTACTTTTTAGGCAGATTACAAAGATTTAGAAAATCGCCTATGTTTATTGATAAAAAGAAAACCAGTACCTATCTTGGTAATGAAATTAAAAAAATTAAAGCAGGTGAAGTCTTTGTAATAGATGTGGCAACAATATCTTCTTATGAAGAGCAAGCATTTGTTGTTGGAGACGTAATGAAAAGTATTGATGAAATGTATTCTTCAAGATACTATTACCTTGAAGATGATAATAGAAGCAATAATATTAATATAGATAGCAATAAGAATAATGTTCAAAATGACCAAAAAAAGTTACATTATATTTTAGTTTTTGTTGATGAAATTAATAGATTTATACCTAAATCTCAAAATGGAAAAATGAATTCAGTTTCAGAACAAATAATGAGAACAGTAACGGCAGGAAGAACAAGAGGAACTATTCTATTTTCTGCACAGCAATTTAAAAGTGCCACAGATTATAGATTACATGAAAATACTGATTTACATATTACAGCAAAACTAGGATTATCAGAATTATCTACTGAGCCTTATTCTATGCTTGATGAAAGTACAAAAATGAATATAGTTAGACTAAATAAAGGAGAATTGGTTATGGTTCACTCGGCATTCAGACACCCAATAAAGATTGGATTTCCTAAGGCTACGTATAAAGAACCATACTAATTCAACAAAGATAAGAAGACTGCCTGTAAAACAGGACAATTTGGAGGTTTCCGTTGAATATGCCGAATTCTATTAACTAACAAAGCACACGTCCAACAAGGAATTCCTAGTATCGTTAGCACTAAGACAACTGCTCAACAAGTGGTTTCAATACTGGAAATTTACGATATTTATAAGTATCAATATCTTTTTCCAATAAGTTTCTAATAATAAAAGCTAATACAAGATACTATGATCTCTACATTAGATTTTTATATTAGAATCCCCTATCTATATTTCTCACTCCTGTAAATTGCTAACGAATTCCTATTCAATAAATTTCAAAACACTTTAAAAATTATATTTATTTATGAGTTGGTATAACAAACTTTATATTTTATTACTTTTTCAAAGAATTTATTTTATATATTTAAGAAATATTAAAATAAAATATGGCGTATGCTACTTTTGATATGAAAAACTATCCTCTGATATTGTTATTTATCAGTCTAGTTATAGGGATATCTTTTCTACCAAGTGTTTATGGACAAGATGATGTTTCAAAAACCATTGCTAAAAAAAATGCTAATCCAATTGTATATCATTTAACCAGCAATGACCCTTGGAGGGCCTCTATAGCTATATCTGATGCAACTAACCTAAATAATTTAGGATATAATATTACTCTTCTTCTTAGCATAGAAGGAGTACAAGTTGGTGTCAAAAATCCTCATCATTTTTTGAACCTTAATGACGTAGTAGCAAATGTTACTAATTTTATTATGGATGGAGGTAAAGTTGTAGTGTGTGGTGTTTGTTTAAGAGTAGCTGGATTTCAACCCAATGAAATAATTAATGGAGCAATAATTGGAAATGATGAAATAACATCTAAAATATTTACCAATGCTACAGTAGTTACCTATTGATTTAACCTATTTGTGAAATCAAACAGATATATTTTAAACCATAAAATATTTTTTGTGAAGAATAAACCATTTGATTTTCATGGTGCAAAATTTACTACAAGGTTCTTACTTCTGAAACGAACGGTATCTATACTATCCTAGATGTAATTCATCCACCTCATATAGGTCTTGCATTTCATATACATCCTAATGGTTCAGAAACTTTTTACATAGTTGAAGGCGATTATAAATTCATTTTAGAAGGGAATTCAGTAACGGGTAAACCTAAAAGATATAATTTTTGTTCCCAAAGGATCTCTACATAGATTTGATGTGGGGTACAAAGGTGGACATTCTCTTGTAATCAGTCCTCCAGAACTTGAGTTTTATTTTTTTAAAGTAAGTGAATTACTTGACAAAGGCAAAGTTTCATATAAAACAGAATCAAGTATTGGAAAACAATATGGTCAGGTGTTCTTAGACAATACAAAACACTGGAATAGTCAAAATCTGAAGAAATTAAACTAATAAATCTGTAAAGTTTGTTACATATTTGATAATTATATCGATATTTATGCGTTGCTTGTTGGTCAGAAAAGATAGAGTTAATGTTCACTTAATTAAAATTGTTCAAAATAATATAAGAAGATGATAAACAAATACTATATTAGATTAATAAAAGTACAAATCAACATTAGAAACACTTTTCGGCATTTTATTGAATAAAAAGATAATGGATTGAAAGAAACAATAATCCTTCTACATCCATATAACTCGTATGTTACTCTATTATTTTTCGGACTTCAGATATATTTGTTCATTGTTACCATAATATGCATAATCAGTAACTATGTTAGGACTTGTCTTTATGGCTTCATTGATAATGTTATCAACAGTAGCAGCAACGCTAATGGGTAACATGAATAATTTCAAGTTTAATTCCTTTTCAATAATTAACAATAAAACAAAATGTCAAAATGTTATTACAATAATAAGTTATCTGAAAATTGTTTTAACCAATCTAAAATTATAGATATTATTGTAATTGCACATATTTAAGCTTGGTTATCAAGGTCATAATTATAATATATTTTACATTATTAGTCATTTAAGTTTAGATCTTGAAATAGTCATTAGGTAATATCCATTATATATGTTAAATAATATTTTATTCTTGAATTTAGAACTTTTGCAAAAAAACTTAAATAGACTTTATTTTATATAATAGTTGAGGAATAGGTTTGCAACCTCCCCGGTGATTAAATCCCACCGAGTTATCGCAATTGGGTAACCACTTATTGGCTATCCACCGTTGAACAACAACTAATTACACAAAAATGTGTAATTTTTATACTAGCAGGAATAATTGCAGTATTCCTTTAGATACTATGTATATAAATATCTTTAGATAACGTTAAAAAACAACAAATTACACCAAAATAGAGCAATATTTTTTAGCAATTGTACTAGTCGCAGGAATAATTGCTCTATCTTTCCATTATTTATGGTCAGTAGTACACAAGCCGAATTAGAAGAATATGAATCGGACACGACGACAAGAAATCATATGGAAATGCTATTTACGAGTTAAAAGATCTATCAAATGGTAAAGACAACAGCTATTGCAAATCTGCAGATAAAAGTAGTATAATCAAAATAAATTGTATAAATAACAATATCAAATACCTTTGATCATACCAATACCATCTAATTAATATCATTACACAATAGCTGTGTAATGGAAATAGGATACAATCTGAGTACTTCCAATTATCCTTTTAATTATTAAATTTATTTATCTTATTGAAAATTTTTAGGCGCCGAAAAATTTAATTTTGTTGATATTTTTTATTAAATAGTAATTTATTTAGAATTACAACATAAAGAAGTAATTTCTTATAGCCGAAATTGTTATAGCTATAAACATTCAAATCAAACTTGTTAATACTATACTATTCAAAGAACTATAAATTAAGTTGTTTTTTGATGACCATCAAATTTAGATAATTCGATATCTTTTTTTTTGCCAGATGCTTATGAAAACAAAAGAAATTATAACTTCAATAAGTGCTGCGTTTGTTATCGGCATCGTATTTCTTACTACTAACAATGCTATACCGCTTATATACCATTAGCTCAGAAATAACTTGTGAACATTTTCTTTAGTTAAATGGAGCTTGTATACTTCATCTTCTTTTAGTATAAAGATTTGATCATGCATTTCGAACAGTTCTATCAGGTCTTTTATTTGCGAATTTAACAAGTTGTCAGTCTTGTAAGTACAGTACATCAATCCTGGTATTCTATTATCATCATAAACTTTCTCTATAGACAGTGCCTGCTTTAGTGAATCTTTTCCTACATCGTTAATTAGAAAATCCATACAGCATACAGGTTTGTTATAAGCATTTTTAATTACGTTTTCTATTACTTTGTTACAATAGTTAATGAGATTTTTCTGATTTTGGACTTGGGCTTTGGATTGTATTTGTAGTTTCTCTTTCTCTATAGATTTTTGTAGAGTAGGAGAAGAATAGTAATATGGCTCAGCCGTGCCATCATACCACTTAAGTTTAGACAGAAGTTCAGTGGAAGGATTATGTGGTGGCCCAAAGAAGCATCTAAACAAGTTACCTTCTTTGGCAAGCCTATCCATGGATTTTAACAGTCGCATAATAGATTTATCGTCTGAATAAATTACCAGATGATGTTTGCGAGGTACTTCTGATTCATTCTTTTTTAACCACATATCTACCGCATCTTTTACTATTGAATTTATAGAGACTCCTCTTTCATTCGCTATCTCTCCTAATTGCTCATGAACTTGATCATTAAATCCTCTAATAATGAGAGTATGTGTCATAAAATATATTTTTCATGAGTATATATAAATATTGATATCAAGATAGCAAAATATGAATAAATATATAAATATCGCTATCATGATATCTTATATTATGAAAGATCTGGATAATAATAAGACGATAAAAAATGAAGATGTTTATGACCTGTTGCGAAAAATACCAGCAGGAAAAGTTACTACTTATGGAGATCTTGCAAAAGCACTTGGTAATCCTTCGGCATCAAGAATCATAGGAAGTATAATAGGCAAGAATCCAAACCCAATTCAAGTACCTTGTCACAGGGTAGTTATGTCTGATGGCAAATTAGGAGGGTACGCTTATGGGACTGCTAAAAAGAAAGAATTACTCGAAAAAGAAGGTTTGTCCTTTATCAATGGAATCGTTAGCGATTTTAAGAAGGTTAGAGTCTATATATCTTCAAAAGAACAAGACAGAGGTTAAAAACATTGAATACAAGTAAGGTTATGATAAAAAAGATTTCATTTATTGACTAAGAAACGGTAACAAGAAATATGCATGAAAAAGGATATGCCCTGGTACCTCGATTCTTGTCAGGTCAATATTCTAAAGAACTTATCAGTGAATATGACAGCTCTGATCTCATCACAAGACTTAGCCTGATGATGACTATACTGGAGGAGAATTTGTATTGACTCAGCAAATTCCAAGAGCACAATCAAAAGCCATT
>DASVEV010000278.1:0-14247 GCA_036380415.1 Nitrososphaeraceae archaeon | reverse complement strand
GGAATTATCGTTGTTCTAATTATGTTATACTTATAGGAGGAATGGAGGAGATAATAAATGATTGATATTTCGTCTACGCCAATTATAATAATTATACTTCTTGGCTCAGTAGGTCTTGGAATTCCTATAATAGATGCTTATAAAAAAGAAAAAGGAAAAAGTAGAAATCAACTTTTTAGTGCGATAACTTTTGGTACTTTAATTATTGCATTACTTATAGTAATCTCTCGAGTATTAAGTGGAGAACCTCTTCCCGCGATGAGTTTTGGAAACGATGTGATTGCAGATGATATGTTCGGTTCCTTCTTTGCGGTTTCTCTTTTAATCGTATCCATAATGGTCTCGGCTTCATCATGGAATTATATGAAAGGAATTTCAAACTATTCTTCATATTATTCCTTAATTTTACTCTCAACGATTGGAATGATATTGATAGCATATTCGACCGATTTTGTCATGCTATTTATTGCATGGGAACTTATGTCAATACCAACATACGCTCTAGCAGCTTTTTCCAAGAAGGATCCTATTTCAAATGAAGCTGCTATAAAATATTTTATGTTTGGCGCCTTCTCGTCATCAATTCTCGTGCTTGCGATAGGATTTGTCTATGCAGTTACAGGTACAACAAATATTGGTGATTCTATAACAATTCTTGCTGAACTTTCAGTACCAAACCAAACACCAGATAATAATAATCTCGGAGGTGTTATTCCTATTTCTTATCTTGCAATAGGTTTGTTTGTTGCTGGCTTTGGGTTTAAAATGGGATTGGTTCCTTTTCATATGTGGCTACCCGATGCCTATGAAGGTGCTCCTACAACAATAGGTGCCTTGTTGGCGGCAGGAACTAAAAAGGCAGGATTTGCAGCAGCGATAAGAGTTATAGTAATAGGAATGTTCGCCATTGGACTCGATTGGAGTATAGTTCTTGCTATTTTAGCAGTTATTACTATGACAGTAGGAAATTTTGGTGCTCTTATACAAAAAAGTGTACCTAGGATGATGGCTTATTCCAGTGTAGCTCAAGCCGGTTATATGATGATTGGACTGGCATTGGCCCCATACGCAAGTTCTGCTTTGGATGGCTCACTTTTTCATATCCTTAATCATGCCGTGATGAAATCAGCATCATTTTTAGCTATAGCTGCTGTTGCAATAGCATTAGCCAGTTACAGTTTAGAAAAGTACAGTGGACTTGGTAGAAAAATGCCCATCACGGCCATCGCATTATCAATATCATTATTAGCATTAGCTGGAGTTCCTCCGTTGAATGGTTTTTGGAGTAAGTTGGTACTTTTTGAATCTGCAATTGATAGTGGAACCGTAATCTCATGGGGCCCGTACTTAGCGATAGCTGGATTGTTAAATAGTGCTTTATCTCTTGGTTACTATTTATGGGTTATCAAAAAAATGTACCTTGATGAAAGTGGTGATATGTCAAGGGTAAAAGAACCTAAGGCTATTCTAGGCGTATTAATATTTGCAATAATATTTATGGTTGGATTTGGTATATGGCATGCCCCATTATTAGAATTCGCCTCAATATCTGTCCCCTCGCACATTGATCAATTAGCTCCATCATTTGGAAACATAACGAATAACTAAAATCCTATACTTTATAATTTTGGCGATATAATATCTAATTTTTTTTATCATTTTAAAAAAAAAACTTCTCCTAATAACGAATTAATATTTATATGCCATTATATAATTGGATATTAGTATAAATTTAAATCTTATAATATCCGGTTCGCTACTTAAGATTACTCGATGAATCATTTACTTAAAGACTGACTAACCTATATCTATATTTTATATCCCTATTTTTTTTCATTTTTACTATAACTTAAATTCGTAACTAATATAGGGTTACATTTAATTTTATTAATATTATGTAACTAATGTACAAATATTGTTATTTAATAGAATAATATAGAAAATTATAATTCTAATCTAATGATACTAATTAAAAGATCTATTATAACAAAAAGAGACAATTATATTTAATGATAACTGGAGAATATAGACTGACCATAATAATAATATTGATAATAATATTTATTGACAAAAAGTATTTCGAATGATTATAACTATAGTAAATTTATGATTGCTTTGATTTTAACATAAATATTTCTCATTTCTTTCCCAAAACAATTCCATTCATAAAAACTCTTTTTATAAGAAAGATTAATACTGTGTATGAAAGTTCCGTGATAAAGAATTATTTAATTAAAAATCGCCAAGATCTTTACAGTGATTTTCTCTTAAAATACAATTGGCATAGATAATTTAGTAATGTTTTTTATATAACGCTAGTAAATAATAATTATGGTATCGGGAAGGTATTTTAACAGAGGAGTGAAAACTGTAGATAATCCAGATATAGGGTACGTTGTAAGAGAGACTCCAGATAAAATAATAGTATTTGGTGGAAAAGGAAATAGATATGATATTCCATTATCTGAGATTCAACAAGTAGGCGCAAATGTACTTATTGGTCTTCCTTTTTCAGAGGTAGAAAAAAAATACAAAGTAAATCGCAATGATCCACTCCCGACCAGTCGGCCAGATCCATGGAAAGACGAAAAAAAACAAGTTGATTTAGCATATTATGAAGGAAAGTACCCTAAATCTCTCTTTAATAAGGGGGTTAGGGCAGAAAATGAGGACGATCTAGGTTTTGTCGCAAAAGAAACAAATGACAAAATAGTAGTATTTGGATATTCTAATGATAGATATGATATTCCCAAATCAGATATAATAGCAGTAGGAATGAATGTAATAATTGGGAAAAATTTCCCAGAACTCTCAAAGTATAAAGTAGATAGGAATGCTCCATTACCAACAGGCGAACCAATTGAGACAATTGCCGAAGAAGCTTTTCCTGAAAAATCATCAGAGCCAACCTGACCATCACAAGAGCATCTCAGATTAGCGACAGACGAGCAAATTCTTGTGTTTGTTTTTCTTTTAATGACAATAAGACATTATTATATCAGGTCTAATTTTTTAACTAATGTTATCAAACTTAACTTATTTCCGTTACTTCTGACTTAATAATTCTCAAAAAATGGAATATTCTGATTAACTTATTAAAATAAATTGAATGGACGATTTACTCAGTTATCAAAAGTTATATAAGAAATAGTGACTGTAATTATAGTGATGATTTTGAAAAATATATTTTCTGCTATAGCGTTCTTCATACTCCATCAGGGTAAACAAAGAAGAAATATAATAATATTGGGAGGATCTCTTCTAGCAATAGGATTCATTGGAATGATAACTAGTGGATCTATAGTAATTCAAGATACAGTCAATCAGAATTTGACACCTAACGGTTACCCAAAAACAGCGATTCTTGGTATATCTGTATATTCTTATGAATACGCGTCTCTTTTTATAACAATTTTAGGAGTATTTGTATTTACAGGAGGAATGGTTGCAATGGACTCGAAGATAAAACAAAAATCACATTTCTGAATTGTTATTGTGATTAGTAGGATTAACATTTATTTCAGACAAGAAAATCATCTTTTTCTGCTACCATTTCTTTCAATAATAACTAGTGAATAATATTATTTGATCACATAGAATAAAAATATATCACATTTTTTAAAAATTATTGTTTATCAATTATATCTACCATTCATACAGATAAATTATAGATAAAATGATCAGTATCAAACTGTCTAATAAAAGGTTATTAATTTACTTTTATAATAGATTAATATGCTTGCAAAGATTACTAGCTATACTAAAAATATAGTTAGAATTACCCAACTCGACATTGATGAATATGGAAGCATAATTCCACTTGGAGAAATTGAATTAACCTTTTCGGCTAATAATCGCCCTTTATATGAATTAATAAAAAATTCAACATATGCTGCAATATTTACAAAAAAAGATGTCCCTAGCGAAGGACCTTTAGAGTGTACATTAGATGAGAACTCAAATAATATCATATTGGTAATTCCTATGACACTGGATGAACTTAATGATGAAAAAAAGAAAGTAATTGAGTCAGCTGCAAGATTTCAAAAATGAAATATTAGATGTAAAAAATTTAATTGTGGTATATAATATAGAATATAATATCTTAAGGAATATCTACATAGATATTTTTTTCTTTTTCAATTATTTTATAAATAACCAAGTCATTTGATTTTTTCCATTCTGGATTTTGAGTCAACCATTTACTCGGAATATTTTCAAGCTTTCCTGTATTTACATTATACTCAAAATCATGCAAATAACATATAATACGCTGGTTGTCAGATGATATGCCACTTTTTGATAACGATGCTCCCCGATGTGGACAATAATTATCACAAGCAAACAATTTCCCGTTAATTTTACCAATCAAAATATCGATTACTTTACTATCTAGTCCTAAATGAAAGACTTTCATGCTATTATTTTTTATCGTATTGACATCACATATTTTATGAAGCATATCTCCAATTATTCTCGAAAGTATCTTATTTATTTTATCGTACTTGATCTTTATTATATGCCATATCATACTACGGACTTTTTTAATTCGGAAGATAGTATGGCTATGGAAGAAATAATAAAATCAATTATACAATTACCACTATTTTATATTAGCGTCTTTAGTGGAAGTCTACCACTTTAAAACCAATGAATTTATCCATCTTTTTTTATCTTAAATGGGCTATAGTAGAGCTCATGTCTTTTTTTAATAAGTCAGATCCACCTATTACAATTTTACGTTATCAAAAATAAAATTATTAATAATAAAATCAAGTTTTCCCTTTCAAATAATTTCTTTGATATTAAAATAAAGATTCTAATATTAATATCCTTTCCTATTTAACATCATTTTTTGAAGTTAAAAATACTAAAGTTGAAATATCTAAGGAAATATAGAATGTATGACAAAATTGAGAATAGCTAGTTTTATACCAGCAACTGAAGTTCGAACATATCTTTCCGACAGGTCATATGGTGGAGGATATAGTGGAGGAAGAAGAAATAGTAGTGGTGGAGGATATGGAGATAGAAATCGACCTAGACGTTTTCGTCATTCACCAGTAAAGGTAGGCGAACAATACGATGTAACCATAGAAGCTATTAGCAACAGAGGAGATTCTGGAGTTGCAAAGATAGAAGGGTTTGTAATATTTGTTCCAGGAACAAAGGTTGACGAAAAAATAAAAGTTAAAATTACAAAAGTTGGGAATGGTTATGCTACTGGAGAATTAGCACAACAAACAAGCGATCAAACTGGTTCAGAAAACACTGAACAACTACAAGAAGATACCAAAATTACAGAGGAAGGAGAAGAATCAGAGGAATTAGAAGAAAAGAGCTAAAAAGATATTTTTTTATCATTGCAAATCTTGAGGCCAAAATTGCTTTTTACTTTTGAAAGCAATCCTTATTTTATATCTAGAATAGGTTATTATTTTTCAGAATAAATAGAACTACTTTTTATAGTTAAAAGACATAACTATAAATAAAAAATAGCAAAAAGTTCATTCTCATAGCAATAAATATAGATAATATATTACTTGCAAGTATTAAGAATTGAATCTTCGACAGTAGATAATTGAGAATATAAATTTACAATATTAAATATAAGGAGGTAATAATTAAATTGTTAAACATTTTGCCTTTTTCTTGTATTTAAAGAAAAATTATTAATTTTCTGTTTAACTTTGGTAAGTAGATAAAAATTATTTCAGAAAATATTATCACTAAACTAAATAATAATAATACTTAAGAAGATTAAGATGGTAACATATTAAGGTTAGTTAGCTCTTCTAATTGATGTTTTAAGCGCTCCGTATAATTATTTTTAATATTACTTATTACTAAATTAAGCTCATTTTTTGCTTTCAGTGAATAAGATTTGTACAAGTTTTCCATTTTACTAACAAGGTGTTGAGAATGATTATTCTGTTTCATTAATAAGTTAAACAATCTATCTTCATTGTTCCAATCATCAAGGTCATCGTGAATTTGGTACGCTATTCCCATCAAATGACCGAAATTTCCCATCGCTCGTGTGTCCTGCTCATCGGCATGAGCTAAAATTGCACCAATTCTCGTAGAAGATTCAAAGAGAGAGGCTGTTTTATGTTCTAAGACCTTTATATAATCGTCTTCACTAATCTTATGATCTTTGTTCAGTCTAATTTCCATTATTTCCCCTTCGCTCATACGAATAGCTGCATTCGCTATCTCTGACGATATTCGTGGATTGTTTAATTTCGATGTAATATTTAGAATTATTCCAAGCACAAAATCTGCCGTTAATATACTGTTATTATATCCATATTTTATATGAAAAGAAGGTTTTCCTCTTCTCACATTTTCTTCATCAATAATGTCATCGTGTATTACTGATTCTGTATGTAAAAGTTCGATTGCAGAAGCCGCTAGGAACCTTTCGTCATCTCTTTTTGAAAAAGCTTGAGGAGTATTTAAGAGGTCAGTATTATCATTGTTTTTAGATTTAATTATTTCAGATGATAATAATAGTATAAGAGGACGAATTCGCTTTCCACCATCGCAGGCATATTTAAGTGAAGAATAAAATTCAGACCAGGAATAGAGATCCAATTCTCTCTCTAAAGTACGATTAATTTTTAATAAAAAATCACCAAATTGTTCCATCAATGAGCTACTAGATTCTTGATTTGTGTTTTTTCCTTTTATAGTATCTCCATCCAAATATTTAATCTTCCATTTAGTTAAAAATAATCAGAATATTAATGCTACTATGGCCTTATTCTTATTAATTATAGACTAATAGTTATTAAGCAATATATTTCTGTGCTCCGGCCGGGATTTGAACCCGGGATCTGCGACTCGAAAGGCCACAATGCTTGACCGGATTGTGCAGCCATAAGTAAGCTACTACACCACCGGAGCACGATGATTTGTAATTTTAATTTCTATAAAATCTTTTCTTAATTCAAAAACTCCACAAGAATTAAAATACAAAAGGTTTTTCTAATGTTTCTGTATTTTAATAAGTATGGAAAACAATCATAAGGATTCTGGTAATGTAGGATTATTAATTAAAATAATTGACGATGAAATCAGTAAAAGGAGTTTATTAAATCATCAATTTTATACTCTATGGAAAGAAGGAAAATTAACTTTGAACCATTTACGTAGTTATTCAAAAGAATATTTTCAGTTGGTCAAAGCTGTTCCACAATTTGTTGATAACATTCATAAGAATCTTCACAACTCCGATCCTGGTAATGAGTATGTGAAACCTTTAAAAAATACCCAGAGTGAAGAATATCAACATATAGAACCATGGATAAAATTTGCACAGTCATTAGGCGTTGAAAAAAAAGAATTATTGGAGTACGAAGGAAATAATGAGGTTAACTTAGCTATTGAAAATTTAAATGAATTGTGTTTTTCATCGATATGCGAAGGTGCATCAGCTATGTATTCATTTGAGAAAGAACTACCTCAAATTAGTAAAACAAAGGTTGAAGGATTAGTGAGATTTTATAACATTTCCTCAGATGAAGATATAAAATATTTTAAGATACATCAAATTGCCGATATAGAGCACGCCAAATTATGGAGAACAATTTTGCTTGATAACAAATTAGTAGGAAATACCAAAGATGTAAACAAAAATATTTTAAATGCATCAGTTAGTTCAATGAACTCTCAAAATCAAATCCTTGATACAGTGTACAATAATTATGTAAAAGATACTATGAATTAATCTTAGTCATTCATAATTTTACAGACTTAAATTTTTATAACCTATTTATTGAATATAATTGAAATAGCTGGGCCTATAGCTTAGCCTGGTAGAGCGACCGGCTCATAACCGGTAGGTCGAGGGTTCAAACCCCTTTAGGCCCACATCGATAACAATATAAGCCCACTTTGTATTTATATTGTGTTGGACGTCCCAGGTAGAAGAGAAGATGACGATCTATTGATTTTCCAAGATCAAGAAGAAGAGGATAAGAAAGATCCGTTTTCTTCGTTCATGTATGGATTGAAGGCACCCGAAACAAGAAGGCAATGGCCAGCGCGCCTCAAAAAATTCTTTGATTTTGGTATCAATCCTAAACTAGATTTGCAAAAACAAGCAGTAATATTTTATGAAAAGGCTTCAATTAATGAAAAGTGGACTGTTCTATATATAGAGAAATTTATTGAATTTCAAAAAGAGAGGGTTGTCAAAAGAGAGATAGAAAGTACAACTATACGCAACTACTACAAGGCAGCAAAACTTTTTTGCGATATGAATGATATTACATTAAATTGGAAGAGATTGAGTAAGGGTCTTCCAAAGCAAAAACAGGCTTCTGATGACAGAGCCCCAACATTAGAGGAAATTAAGAAACTAATGGATTATCCTGACAAAAGAATCAAGCCTATATTGTTAACCATGTTATCATCAGGGATTAGAAAAGAGACTTGGGACTATTTAAAATGGAAACATATTGTTCCCCTATTTAATAATCATGATAATACAATAATAATAGCAGCCAAAATTATTGTCTATGCTGGAGATAATGAAGAATATTTTTCTTTTATTACACCTGAAGCATACAATTCGTTAAAGGAATGGATGGACTTTCGTGCCTTTCATGGTGAACGAATAACTGGCAATTCATGGGTAATGCGCAACCTTTTCACTGTCTCAGAAAGAACATGGAAACGTGATCCAAACCATAGCAATTATCTGGGGGATATCAATGAGCCAGTTCATTTATCAAGTGATGGAGTTAAAAGTATGATAGAGAGAGCAATACATGCTCAAGGGTTATGGTCTCCTTTGAAGAAAGGGAGTAGACGAAGGGAATGGAAGGGCATGCATGGCTTTCGAAAATTCTTCAAGACCCAAGCCGAACATGTAATGAAATCTTTACATGTTGAAATGATGCTCGGTCATAATACAGGTCTAGCAAAAAATTACTATAGACCTTCCGAACGAGAACTGCTTGAAGAGTATATCAAAGCAGTAGATGATCTCACAATCAATGACGAAAATAGATTATCTAAACAAGTTAAAGAACTAAAGGAAAAGAATCAAGATTCTGAATATGTTATCAAGGGTAAACTGCAGGAGAAGGAAGAACAGATTAAAAGTTTGGAAGAATCTATTAAATTTCTTAGTGATAGATTTAATGCATTTCTAATAAGTCAACCTGAAAATAAGGTCATTCATGATAATGAACAAACAGGTATAATTAAAGGAATAGAATTGAAACCAGACCTAAATAATAAAGCAGTAGGAGAAATAGCAATTCCTTCTTCTAGCAACAATAAGAAAAAGTAAATTTCTTAAAGATATAATTGATAATATTCTAACAGTAATAGAAAGCAATAATATTAAATCCTTTATATGTCCTATTAGATGTTTCGTCGTCCTCATTTTTTGCTTGGAAATAATTTTTGTTACTCAATATAAAATTATGTGCGTCTTTATATTCGTCTATTCCACTCATTTTGTTTAATCGATCATATCTATACTGTTTAGACGGATCGCAATCCGGATTTCCATGATATATTTTACCTTTTTTACTATAGAATAAAGTCTTTTCTAAATTCTCTTCCGCACATTCTCCTTGTTCTTCCATCTTTTCAACTGATCTCTTCATACTCTTTGTGATGTCTTTTATCTCGTCTAAACCACTTGAAGCCTCTGCATCTTGAAAAAATGGGAATAGAATTAAGTTAAGTGGTGGTACTATAGGATTTAAAGGTACAGTAGGAGCGAAAAACCCTTTAGGCATTCCTATATGTTTCCACTATAGAAAAAGGAAAAAAACTGTATTCTAAGTCTGTTAAAGCATACAATGAAGAAAAAGAAGATTTAGAAGCAGAAGTAGAAGAGTTTGACTTTCTAACAACTACTAATGATATTCTGGGTGGTAGTAATGATGATGTTTATAATATTCTTTTAATGTTACAAATGCTACTCCACATGCACAATTGTATTTCTTATTTTCATTATTATTTTTTTGTTGATACACTGTTTTGTAAATTACCTATCCTAATATTCTAAATACAACAAATTATTTATTGATAAGAGCACTTTGATAGCCCAGGCACAATCTTTTTTAATAATACATTCTCGCTTAGTAATTAAATGGATTTCAAAGTTAGTGTAGAAAATGAGGACCACGATACCAGAATTTTAGCACCCTGGTTTCTTAATTGTTTGAATAGACTGTCTGAAAGTAATCCTGCGAAATTTATATTAAAACAACAAGTTTTTGCACAAACACCAATGAATGGTTTCAAAGCAGATCCAGAGAAATTTCAAAAATATGTAGATCTAAAGGGAAATCCAGACAATGCTAGCGTTTTTGAGCCTGTTATACATTTTTTAGAAAGAAATAGATTCTTAAGAATTTCTTCTGTTAATCCAGCAAAAATTGCAATTACACGAATTGGTGTTGATAAATGCAACGAACCTACAGACATAGAATGGAGTTATAATCATACATTTTATCCTATAGAGGATAATGATGATATTGCTAAGAACCCAGGATATCGAAACTATAAATAAATATAGTCAACTGACTACTAATTAGTTCGAGTTATAATAGATAAAACAAAATCATTAAACTTCCTTTTACTTCTTCCCTTTGTCCCAAAGGAACTTCATAATATACCAACAAATCAGTAAGGCCAGTCTTTGAATCTCTATCCCTGAGAACCCTGAACCTTACCGTTATGTTCAGTTACAAGATCAGATAAAATCTCATATTTCCTTTGAATTTCTGCTATTGATCCTTGCAAATATTCAAATGAATTGGACATCTTTGGTTTTGGAGTAGGGGACAAGGGTTTTTTATTGGAATATGGTGGTTTATTTGATACTCCACTAGTTGGAGAATTAGTAGTATTAGTTACTGATTTGTTGACGCGGTTAGGACAAATATGTTTCTTCTTTGTTAATACTTCCCAGTATTCATTTACTGATGCATTCCAATATATCTGAATACCACAACCATAAACACAAGGTCTTGGATTAATATTTTGATTATTATTATTAGAAGCCATTTTCATTATAATAGTCAGTCTATCAATTCCCAGTGTTTTCGATTTATATAACCTTCCAATTCTTTTTCTTCTGCTTTGGTTAATCCCTTTTCTGTATTCTGTAATTGATCATATCTTGACATTCCACAAACAGTGCAAGACCTATCTTTTATAGATAGAACTGTATGTTTACATTCTTTGTTATTATTATTATTTTGAGTACTCATTTCTTATTGTCATTATTTATCCAGGTAGTAGTAGCGAATGGACATGTTGTATAAAAACATCTTTTGGTACTTCTTTAGAAACATAACATTCTTCTCCAAATTCTGGATGAACCTCTGCTAACGCTGTATAATTTATTCTTGATGAAGTCATAAAACATATCCGAAAATCGTTTGATGGTGATGTATCTTGTTGTACTTTTTTTGACAAATCATGTAACTTGTGATAAAGATCAAATCCATCAACTACAGACATCCTAAAACCAATAAGTACAAGGTCATAGTTTTCAGGATTAAAGTTTTGTTCTGCTATATTAGGGTCATTTATTAAAGTTAAATTGAAGCCTTCATCTTCTAACCATTTTTTGTATTGTAAAGAAGTTTTAATATCATCATCAACTATTAGAATATTTTTCTTCATTGTTGATATATTAGTTATTGTTATTGATGCTGATAAATTTTACTTATTATTTCTAACCAAGTTCTCAAACTTTCGTTTTACTTCTTCCCGCTTGCCTTTTTAGAAGCATGAACTTGAAATTTATACATATTATAAGAAAAAAGAAGGAAGGAAGGAAAAAAAATATGAGACATGATGATATGTTGATGATACGATGATGTAGTAATAACTATAGATGTACTAAGGTATCGACTGGTTGAATAGATATTACTCCAATTTTTTTCTCACTCTTATCATTTATGTGTTTGAGTTTTTTGACTAACTCTTCTAGAATGTCAGATTCTGCTATAGTTACTATAGTTTTACGACTCGATGATATCGTGGCAGTTTGTCCTCCGGCTTTTCCCGACCTTATCTTCTGCTTAGACTGCCCATAACCATGAGAGTCATACAATGTTGCTTCTAACTTTAAACTCTCAATTACTGAGATTATTTCATTAACTTGTTCGGGGCTAGCAAATATTTCTATTTTTTTTAATCCTGCTTTAATTTTATTTTTATCTTTATCTATTGTGTCTTTGGATTCGACTATTTCAAATGGTAAACCATATTTTTCTGTCATTAGAAACAATATATTATGTACTATACAGATAAAGTATTTGTTTATAGAATAATTTTATTTTTTTCAGTAATCAATTTCTGCTTTACTTCGTCTCTCTTCCCTTCTGGCACTTCATAGTAAACAATTAATTGTATACTATTATTTGTTTCAACAATATGAGATTGAGAACCATGTACCTTACCGCCATACTCAGTAACAATATCAGATAATATCTCATACTTCTTTTGAATGCTATCAATTGGACCAGTTAGTAATTCAAATGAATTAGACATTTTCGGTTTTGGTTGATTTGAATTCCAGGGTTTTTTATTATAATAGGTGGGTTTAGTATTAGTTGTTGCTGCAGTTCCTGCTATATTATTGGAAGTATTAGCAACTTACTGGTTTCTTATTATTACCAAAAGTTTGGACAAATGTGTTTTTTCTTACTGAATACCTCATAGTAAGTGTTTTCAGAAGTATTCCAGTAGATTTGCAATCCGCATCCATAACCACAGGATTTGGGATAAATAGTATTATTTTGATTAGAAGTAGTGTTAAAATGTGACATAGATCAGGTTTCCATTCTCATCTAAAATATCCTCTTGCTTGAGTTCCTGAATCCAATCCTGGACTAATTCCTCAGTTATTGAACCGTCATAAAGCATTTTTGAATCTAGTATTTTATCAATGGTATATTGAGAATCTGAATATTCAAGTAATTGTGATCCTATTTTCCCTACTGCAAAACTACCCTTGCCATTGGTCCACAGTTGATACAATACTTTTTTATTATTATTAGTAGAACTCATTTCTTATCTTTATTATTATTATTATTATTCTCTTCATCATCAACCCAGCATTCTTTGCATATCGTGCTACCGTCTTTGTTTGTGAATTCTTCTCCTGGTTGTTCAGTCTTACCACACTTTGAACAAAATACTAATGAAGTCATCTCATATCATATTTTTTATTATTATTGATAAACGTTGTCAATCCTTCTGTATTACATTGTGGACAGTTCCAATTTATTCTAAAATATTTATCAGAAATGTCTACATTTGTCAATTCGACTTCATTGCTTTGAAACTTGTAGCCACAACTAAAATTTCAATTTTATTATTTTTGTTATTATATTATTAAATTATTATTATTATTAAATTTTTTTTTATAATTTAAATTATATATATATAATTTTATAATTTAACGCTAGCGATATTATCCCGTAGAACTTATCAAATTAGTCTGTTCGTATCAGGTCATGGCAAAACAAGCAATCTGAAAGACACATCGTCTATCTCTTCCGATGGATCCTTCCTATCCATATGCTTGATGAAAGGTCTTGATTCTTCTATTCTCTCTTGCATAGCGTTTATGACTCTACATTTACAGTTGTCGCACATATCGTGATCTGTATCTACGACCTCAATCTCAAGGTCTACTGAACCAGTACAGGTAAATATTTTCATACTATTCTTATAGTAGATTTCTTAATAATTAATGATTTAATGAAAAAATGTCCACACTGTCATGTTCAATACGACAACTTGAAAATCTTTTGTCTCAATTGTGTTCCTCCAAGTAAATTACAAACAATAGAAATAGATATACCCAAAAAATAAAACTTCTAAATTTATTGTTAACAGTCATAGAGTTGGGTTAGTATTGTAAACAATATTGTGACCTTTAGGGCCATTTCGAAAACAATATGAACCTACCGGCATTATGGTCATGGTCTGGATGACTAACTAAGCGACTTTGAGCCATTAATTCCACCAGTCCACTTATTTATGAAGTTCAGGCTATGGCAATATAATTAATTTATTACTCTAGCGATATAGTAAAGGAATCAAGATCTGCCAGAACCCCAAAATGATTTTTTGAATAGGATTTTAAGAGTGACAAGAAAGTATAACCATAACAATAACAGAAGAAAAAAATATTTCTATTTCTATATAGAGTCAATGTTAAAATATAGTGACAATATTTTTCAATATATTCGTTCT
>DASVEV010000277.1:0-3180 GCA_036380415.1 Nitrososphaeraceae archaeon | reverse complement strand
AAAATGCTACAGAAGGTGCTGAAAATGCTACAGAAGGTGCAAGAGAGCAAATAAAAGAATCACTATCTAGTGCACAAAGTGGAGCAGCTAATGCTACAGAAGGTGCTGAAAATGCTACAGAAGGTGCTGAAAATGCTACAGAAGGTGCTGAAAATGCTACAGAAGGTGCTGAAAATGCTACAGAAGGTGCAAGAGAGCAAATAAAAGAATCACTATCTAGTGCACAAAGTGGAGCAGCTAATGCTACAGAAGGTGCTGAAAATGCTACAGAAGGTGCACAAAGTGCAGCTGAAAATGCTACAGAAGGTGCACAAAGAACTGGTGAAGATCCCATTGAAATAGGGAAAAATTTCTTAGATCAGATATGGGGAAAAGTAACAAACCTCTTTAAATAATTTTTAAGATATTAATTTAGCCTATATCCTTGAATCAAAATATAAAAATTGCAAAAGAGTTTCATGAAAGCACAAAACATTCTCCTATAACTATCTATTTTAATCGTCATTATCTGGATTGGGAAAATAAACCATTTCCATTTAAAATATATTTAAATAAACCAAAAATAGATTTACCATCAACTTTTCCCTATCCGATTGAAGATTCTATTGAATGTTTGAAAAAACAAATGAATTTGAATCTATCTGAGCAGAAACAAATAGATCCAAAAATCTTATCCCAGATACTCTTTTTTTCTGCAGGAATTACACGAAAAATGAAATTAAATGATAATGTATACTATATGAGGGCAGCCTCAGCTACCGGTGCTTTATACCCCATTGAAATTTATTTAATTTGTCAAAAGATCCAAAATCTCGATGCAGGTGTATATCACTTTTGTCCAGCAGATTTTACATTAACACAGTTAAGAAAAGGCGATTTTAGATCAATACTATTTACAGCCACAGGAAATAATAATAAAGTAATTCAAGCTCCAATTACGTTAATTTTTACTTCAATAGCTTGGAGAAATTCATGGAAATATCAAGCACGTTCATATCGACACTGGTTTTGGGATGCAGGGGTAATTCTCGCCAACTTTTTGGCTTTATGTAACAATAATCTTTTATCTTCCGAAATTATTCTAGGATATCAAGATAACCTCATTAATAATTTACTAGGATTACAGAATCAAAAAGAAGCTGCTATAGCATTAGCTTCAATTGAAAGTTATTACAATTATGATGACCCTAAACAATTTAATTCCAGTCAACTTTCACCTATAAATTGTGAAACCAAACCCATTTCAAAATATGAAGAAACGGTTTACCCAGATATATGGAAAATTCATGAATCTTCTTATCTCAATACCCCAATAGAAATAACAAACTGGACTTTGAAAAATAAAGAAGATGTGAATTTACACAACACACGAAAAATTTCTTATGATAAAATTAATACTATTAACAAGTACAATATTGGGGACATAATTTTACAACGTGGATCAACAAGAAGATTTTCAAAAAAGCCCATAACCCTAACTCAATTACAAAATATTTTATCTCTTTCTAGTATCAGCATACCTTTTGATTTTATTACCAATGAACAAAGCCTGATTGATATTTACTTTATAGCAAATTATGTCACAAATCTACAATCTGGTATATATTATTACAATAAATTAGAAAATAACATAGAAGAACTCAAAAAAGGTGATTTTAGGGAAAAGTCAGGGCATTTGTGTCTAGATCAAAACTTATTTAGTAATGCAAGTGTGGTATTTTTTCTTTTAGCAAGTATGGATACGATATTAAAATATTTAGGAAATAGAGGTTATCGAGCTGTCCAACTAGAAGGAGGCATATGTACTGGAAAAATATATCTTGCTTCATATTCTCAAGGATTGGGCGCTTCCGGTTCAACCTTTTATGATGATGAAGTAACAGAAACTTTCCTTCCTCATTCAAATCAAAAAAGTACAATAATAGCTATAGGTATAGGTATTCCTGCTTATGTATCTAAACCTGGAACGATATATACTAACGTGTTAAACACAGAAGACTATTCTAAAAAATTTAATTATTAACAACAGTAATAACAAAGAATAACAATAATGACCAAATTAAAGTTTGGATTGACAATCCCACAGGGCTGGTGGTCAGATCTACCGTCAAATGATCCTATAAAACAATATGAATTTTCTAAAAAAATTTCAAGATCAGCAGATAGACTAAATTTCTATGGTTTATATGCCTATGATCATTTTATTCCACATCATGAATATAACATAAATAATAATTTTTTTGAATGTTTCACATTATTATCTTCAATTTCTTCTATCACCAAAAAAATTAGATTGGGACAAATTGTTACTTGCAATTCCTACCGTAATCCTGCATTATTAGCAAAGGTTCTTTCAACTCTGGATGTTATTTCCAAAGGACGTGTTGAATTGGGAATAGGAGCTGGTTGGTATCAAAATGAATATTCCTCATATGGATATAACTTTCCTTCTAACGTAGAAAGAATCAAACAACTCGATGAATCCATATCCATAATAAAGGAGATGTGGAAATATGAAAGAGCCTCATTTCATGGTAATTATTTTTCAATTAATGAAGCTATTTGCAAGCCTCACCCTATACAAAAACCTCATCCTCGAATCATTGTAGGTGGAACCGGAGAAAAATACCTCTTGAAAATAGTAGCAAAGCATGCTGATACATATAATAATCCGTTTGGTAGTCCACTCGAGATAAGAAAAAAACTTACAGTTTTAAAAGAACATTGTAATGACTTGAGAAAAAATTATAACGATATCGAGTTGTCCGTATTACTTCCATGTATTATTCAAGAATCAGAAAAAGATGTTCTAATGGAAATAAATAAATGGAAGAAAAAGAATGAAAATATTTCTGCTTTTTTGGAAAGAAAAAGCGGAGGTTATACAATTGGAACACCCGAAAAAATTTTGTTAGGGCTTCAACAATATATTGATTTAGGGATAACACATTTTATTCTAAATTTCATAGGTTTAGAAGAAGGTATGCTGCATTTATTTGATTCTAGGGTTATCAAGAAACTATGATCTTGATAATCACTTATGATTATCATCAACGATTAATTCATATTCATCCTAAATCTCATATAATAACTATAAATATTATATAATATTAAGTAAATAGTTAGATCTTGTTATAATAATTATATATTTAGCAATAGTTTTTACAAATACACCTTTAT
>DASVEV010000276.1:0-12390 GCA_036380415.1 Nitrososphaeraceae archaeon | reverse complement strand
AAGAGATTATTATATGAAAATGAGAAATGTCGAATCAGAGGGTATGATTACTGTTACACCAAGGCAACTTGAAGGATTAGTCAGATTAGCAACCGCCCGTTCAAAATTATTATTAAAAGATTATGTAGATTCGGAAGATGCCGAACGTGCAATATATTTAATTCAAACTATGCTAGAAACGGCAGGAGTAGATGTTAATACTGGAAGAGTAGATCTTGGAGTTTTACATGGTAAACCTCAAAGTGAAATATCAAAATTGAAACTATTCATGGAAGTTTTTCATGGTTTATCGGGGCAAGATAAAAATGATGTAGAAGAAAAAAATTTTATAAATGAACTTATTCAAACAGGAAGATTTTCAGAAGAGGATGCTAAAAACTTTTTAAATAAAGCTATGCAAAATGGACAAATATATGAACGACGTTCAGGCTTTTATGCAAAGGCATAAATAAAAATCAAAAATCATTAATTCATATTATTGTACACATCAATATAAACAATATATGAGATTTAGATATTTTAATAGCAAATATACCATTATTTATAAAGTTATAAATCAAATCAATGTCTCACTTTATTAACATGGCAAAAAATTGTTATATTGAATACAACAAAATACATGCAGAAATAATTTGATAAACTTGATACCAGTAATTTTAATTGAATAAATTATTTAAAAAAAAATGCTATATTAAATTATTATATGCTATATTAAATTATTATAATAAAAAGTTATTTAATGGGATTAGCTATTACAATTTAATTAGAAAATAGGTATAATTAAGACTAAATTTAATAAAAGCAGCAAGAATTATAATATTTTATAGACATTCTAATGATATTATTACAAATACACTTATTTAATATTAATAAGATACAATTATTACTTTATTTTCTAGGAAATATTATAATTGAATGATATCCGAAGTTCATAATCTTTATGTATATATCTTTAACTTTTTTATATAATCACTCTAAATTTATTTAAGATTGAATAACAGAGCAACCAAAAACCTCAAAGAAGATCACATTTTAATAAGAAGGTTAAGAAATGTGGCTAAAGTGTGTTCTGAGAAACTTTTTTTGCAAATATAGAAATTCCAATTGAAGACATTGAGATTATTTCTGTAGTAATGGAAGAATTTGTAGATAGGTTTCATCATGGGAAAGAAGAAAAAGCTTATTTTCCAGAAACTCAAGATAAGGATGGTTTTTCAGAAGATATAAGAAAATTTTTGATCGAACATGAATTAGGAAGGAGAATTGCAATGATGGTAAGAAGAGAAATTAATAATTGGAAAAATAATGAAATCAAGACAATAGAACCTATTGCACGATTTCTTAAATCTTATTCTGTCTTCATAGATGAGCATACTATGAAAGAAGACTCGTTTTTTGGTATGATTACAGTTAAAAATAGTATTTCAGAGAAGGAAGATAAAAAACTTTTGAAACATTATGAATTGTGTGTAAATAATGTTAGTGGAATAGAAAGGTTGAAGCAAGCGGTTAAATTAATAGAGTTCCTAGAAAATAGAAAATGGATGAATGATAATACTATTCATAATTAGTATTGTGTAGTTTAGTAATTCTCTCTGAATTATATATATGCATTTTTACTAAGGTGTTTAACTACTTTGTACATTAGTTATCCTAAACTATTGACAATGTGTTATATGTTATTGCCATTCCATTAAAATTATTTACATACATATTTGTTTAAAAAAATATTATAGGAAAAATGTAATCACTATTTTGCAATATTTTGATGGATATAAAAATTATTTTCATATAATTCATTAATTTGTTTAAGTTCCTCTTCTTTTAGATATAAACCATCTGACATTTCTGAAAATAATTCTAATTCTTCTAAACTTAATATAGTAGGCATTACTACAGAAATAGGTTTTTGAGATAAAATAAATTTGATCGCTAATTGTGAAATCGTCCAATCTTTATATTCTGCAATTGATTTCATTTTCTCTATTTTCTTTAATGCTTCCATTATCCATTCTTTTTTTCTATAACTTCTATGATCGTTTTGATTCAAAATAGTTTTCTCTGTTACTTTGCCTGTTAATAATCCTGAAGCATCAGGAACCCTGACCATTATACCCACATCATATACATTTTCATTATCTATGGAATGAGATGAATTTTCAATTACAGTATTCAAAAAAGAACGTCCTGGGTCTTGCTCTAAAATATTATAAACTGTTTGTAGACATGTTATATTTCTATTTTTTATTGTGTATATGCCTTCTTCTTCCCATCCTATAGCTGGACCTAGTGCTATTCCGTGGCTTTTAATAATCCCTTCAGTAACGAGGCCATCCAATGCATAAAATAAATCATTATTTTTAATTGCATCCATTTTTGGATTATGTAAGCTATAAACATCTATGTACTCTGTTTGTAATCTTTCCATACTTTTTTCCAATGCAAATTGCAAGAATTCAGGATCATGCTTTTGAGGGATTTCGTTATGTCCTATTTGCTCATGGCCATACATATCATACCCCCATTTGGTAGAATAAACTATTTCATTTCTCATGTCTTTAAATACTTGGCCAATTAGTTTTTCGCTTTTACCTTTTCCATACATATCAGCACTTTCAAAGAAGTTAATTCCTAAATCATATGCCTTTTTTAACATCTTTATTGCTTCGTCGTCATCTATCTTTTTTCCCCACCAGTCTAGTCCTATGATCCAGGCACCAAATCCAATCTCACTGACTTTTATTCCACTTCTACCTAATTTCCTATATTTCATTTTCCAATTACCTTCCTAATGTTATTAGCAGATTCATAAAATAAATCATCATTTATTACAGGGTCTATTATAGTTTTTTCGTTTTTTAATGTCTCTACTTTGTTAGTATTTATTGATTCATAAGTATCATAATCTGCATTCTGCATCTTTAATTTGTGAGAATTCTGAAACTCTCTATCTGTTTCAATATCTATCCATGATTTGCATCCAGCCCACTTATCATTAATATCAACAATTAACGGGTTCCTTATTTTATAAATTCGTAATAATAAAACACTCATTGGTTTACTTGGATTATAATTCATTCGCATAGTAACATATTCGTCACTCCATATATGATAATCTCTTAACTCTGAAAGTGTTAATTTATCTGAAATCTCTATAACATCTTCTACTTTTGCAAGCAATTTAATAATATTATTACTTACAGTGTTAAAATTCTTGTTATCTTTATCGATTTTTTTTCGGTTGTCGTTGTAATATTTATTTTGTTCTTCTAATATTTCCTTTAGTTTTTCTTTATATTCGGTTTTAATTGATTCAATAGATTGGTGTTCAAATGTAGGATAAAGTAAAAATTCTTTATGTTTAACCTCAAATCCTTTTCTATATTCCATAATTCCGCCCTTACGAAGCAATAACATCTGTTTTCCATCTTCTAGAGCCTTACAAATAATAGCCCATTCTTTAAGTGCGATCATCAATATATTCATTCATCCTAAACTTTTTATAACTTGTCCAATATTTTTATGGAGACAGACAATCATAGGAGTATCTTTAACAACATACTTGCTAACTTTAGTTTCACGTAATTTTATAATCAAGTTTTGAAAATCATTCAGATCATCTGTTTCAAAAGCGAGCATGAAATCCTGATCATGAATTCCAAAGGAATACGATGTATTTAGTCTAACATTCGGAAATTTTCTTCCAACTTCTATGTGTTCTTCCATCATTTTTTTCCTTTTTTCAAAAGGGAGAAGATACCATTCTCTTGATTTTATAAATGGATATACTACGTTATATTTAAGTGGTTTTTGATTGGCCATAAAACCCAACTTGACTTGAGTAGAATAAATTGATCTTCTTAAACTAGATAAATAGATTTGAGAAGGTTCAACATATTTTCCTAGTACAGTATAATAAATCTTTGATGTTAAAATCTGCATTTTCTCAACAGAATCTGCAATCATCCATAACATGAAATCTGCATCGCTTCTTAGACCTATTGTTGAATATGAAATGACTTTCATTTTTGTATTTGCGACCTCCAATAAGCTTTCAAATTCTTTAGCTGCTTCTTCCTTTCCTATTTCATTTAACCATCTCCATTTTGGATCTACTTTAAAAAAGGAAAAATTTAGGAAAAGCTGCTCTTCTTTTTTTATATCTTCGGTTTTTATTTCATTTCCTACTGGTGTAATTTGCTTTTCTATAGAATTATCATTATTATTAGATGATTCTAATTTATTGTTTATATTCTTATTAAATGACATTAATATATAAAAAAAGAATTAGCCGTATTATATATCTAAAATTAAAATTATACCAAAACTTTATTCTTCTAAACCTAACCATACATAACCTTTAGTTTCTAGTTCTTCTGATAATTGTTTTCCGCCAGATTTAATAATTTTCCCTTTTGCCATTACATGAACTTTATCAAGTTTTGTAAGATACCGTAAAATTCTAGCATAGTGTGTAATTACAACAACTCCAGCTCCTGTGGCAATCAATTTATTTATTGCCTCGGCAACTGCTTTTACTGAATCAATATCTAAACCTGAGTCTGGCTCATCTAATATAGCTATAGTTGGCCTTAATACCAACATTTGCATAACTTCAGATCTTTTCTTTTCTCCTCCAGAAAAACCTTCATTTAAATATCTTCCGAGAAATGATGGATCTAAGCCCACATTATTTAGATTTTTTTTAACATATTCATGAAACTCTTTAACGGTAAGGAAAACTTCTCTATCATTTTGATCTTCCATTAGAGACTTATTTAAAGTATTATAGGCATTTCTTAAAAAATGACTATAACCTACACCTGAAATCTCAATAGGGTATTGAAATCCTAAAAATATTCCTTGTTTGGCTCTTTCGTCAGTAGATAATTCTAAGATGCTTTTTCCTTTAACAATAATGTCTCCAGAAGTAACAGAATATTTTGGATGTCCTAAGAGTACATTTGCAAAGGTACTTTTACCTGATCCATTTACACCCATAATAGCATGTACTTCATTTTTATCAATTTCTAGATTTAAACCATTTAATATCTTTTTTCCATCGATACTTACATTCAGATCTTTTACCTGTAAAAAAACCATAGTCTAATATTCTTATTAATTACATATAAAGCATCCTTATCTGAAAATTTAGATAAAATATCTAAAAAAACATGTATAACCTTGAAAATCTAATAATGTTTAATAATATAAAAATAAAGTGTCTGGTTATTTATCAGTTACTCAATCTTTAACGTACCTGTCATATATGGATGAACTGTACAATAATATGTATATTCACTTGCATCAATTTCTTCAGTTTGTAAAATTCCTGATTCTCCTCCCATAATTAAACTCGTATCGAATATTTTTGCTGAATTTGGATCGTTGGGTCCTGCACCATTTGTAACTGTATGAGGAAGCGAGTCAACGTTTTCGACTTTTATTATATTGCCTTTTTTAACTGCAAGTTCTTTTGGGTCATAGTCCGGATTACCTTGTGTTGAAGCCCCTTCAAGAATTGTTAATGTTACATCCGCTTTAACAGTTGCAGGATCTACTTTAGGTTCTGTCTTTGAACTAGCTTGTGCTGTCGGTGGTGGAGGAAGATCTTGTCTATAGATTGATTTTGTATTGCCGGGTGTAGGTGGAAGATCAGAAAATATAGTATATGAAATTACTCCTATAATCGCACCCATTCCTAATATTCCTAGAAAAATAATCTTTTCATTAAGTCCCATTTAACTAATCATGAATTCGAGTAAGGTCTTAATTAATTTTTTTATATAAACAATCAAGTTTGAGCAAATTTTAATTATTCATTACTTTTGTAAATCAAAATTATTATATCTTTAAATTGAAAATGAAGATAACGAAAAAATATTATAAATTATAGGCTATTAATTAAGAAGTATTTCATTTATAATAATAGACTTTAAAACGATGCAATTATTATTATATTTATAATTCTAAAAATAATGAAAGAAAATGCCTACTGATACAAAATGTTCTATCTGTAACAATCCAATTTCTCTATTTAGATATAAAGCAATGAAACAATGGAATATCCTAGGATATTTATGTAATGATTGTTATTCTAAAAAGTTAAAAGAACACTATTCTTCTAAAAAAGAAAATAGTAACTATAATAAAAAAACTGATTAATTAATAATTTACCTACTAATCTTTATGATTAGTATATTGAATGAATTATGTCTTCAGAATTAACATCGATGAATTATTCAATTTAAATTAATTACGTTAGAACCTATTGATATCCTAACCCTATTTATATTGTAGTAGTCGGTAGATTTTTAAGAGTGCATTGGACAAAAATCTTGAATTACTATTGGATTTATCTTTAAATATTTTGGAAAAGACAGATGAAAAAATAATATTAAAATTTAATAATATTCCAAGACAGTATTTGAATGCTATCAGAAGGATCGCAATCAGTGAAGTTCCAACATTAGCAATTGATGATGTAGTTATTCTAGAGAATTCATCGGTTATGCATGATGAGGCAATAGCTCATAGATTGGGATTAATTCCTTTAAGAACGGAATTAAATAGATTTGTCTTTTCAAATCATTGTGATTGTAACAATACGTTGGGTTGTTCTAAATGCCGTGTATTGTTGATTTTAGATGCTGAATCCTCAGAAAAAACACGACTTGTATTGTCTGGTGATTTGGTATCAGAAGATGAATATGTGAAACCAGTAAGTAAAAGTATACCAATAATTACTCTTGCACCTGGGCAAAAATTAAAATTCGAAGCATATGCTAGATTAGGCATAGGAAAAGATCATGCAAAGTGGCAACCTACTTCTTCAGCTGTTGTTAAAGATGGCAATGACAAAGACGAAACAATCCTTATAATTGAAACTACCGGTTCATTAACTGCAGAAGAAACTATAAAAACAGCACTAAAAATTATAAATTCTAAAATAAATAATTTTGGTGATGTAATAAAATCATTAGAAATACCATCTAAAACTAGGTAGATTTATTTGGGGATTATTAATATGGAACATGATGAGGTTAAAACCATGTTTGCTCATACTTTAAATGATGATATTAAATGGACTTTGCGTATCGCATACAAAAAAACTAAAACTCCTTTATGGAAAACATTAGAAAAAAAGATCGAAAATTCTCGATCTCATAAATCTGAAATTAATATCGGTAAATTAGAAAATCTTACTAAAGATGGAGAAAATATTATAGTTCCAGGAAAGGTCTTAGGTAATGGGGTTCTTACTCATAAATTAAATATAGCTTCATTCTCAATTTCAATTCCTGCAATTAAGAAGATACTTGATGCAGGCGGAAAAGTTATTACCATCAATGATTTTGTAAAGCAACATCCAGATGGAAAAGGTGTAAGAATAATTGGATAAATCTAAAAATAGTAATACTGTTTCAAATATCAATAAACCAATAATAGTTGATGCTTCCAATTGTATTGCCGGTCGAATATGTTCTATTGTATCAAAACTTTTAATTCAAGGCAATAGAATAGCAATAATCAATTCGGAAAGAGCAATGTTATCCGGAAATAGATATAAAACAATTGAAGAATATAAAAAATATCTTGAAGTAAGTTCTGTTACTAATCCCATCCATGGACCTTATCATCCAAGAAGACCAGATAGAATATTGACAAAAATGGTTAGAGGAATGGTTTCAAGGAGGAAGCCAAGCGGTATCTTAGCCTTTAAACGTTTGAGAGTATATATAGGAATGCCAACAGAATTTCAAAGTTCAAAGGAAATAAAAATTTTTGATGATGCTAAAATAACAAAATCTGAATCATATTACATTACAATTGGAGATGTTGCAAAAGAAATAGGTTGGAAAGGAGAATAATAAGAGATGACTAAAACTACTACTATAGATCTGTATCCAGGTCAGAGAAAAACGTCTAGAGCTGTTGCTACCATTTCCAAAGGAAATGGTAAAGTTAGAATTAATAATATTCCAGCAGAAATCATACAACCTGATATCTCAAAAGAATTGATATTGACTCCTGTGAATATAATTGGAGATATAAGAGATAAAGTTGATATTACAGTAAAAGTTGAAGGTGGTGGATTTATGGGACAAGCTTTTGCAAGTGCAGTAGCAATATCACGAGCCTTATCAGGAGAAGCTAAAGGAGGACGTGATCCAAAGGATCATCCATTGTCAAAAAGTGTAAGACAAGAAATTCGCAAAAAAATAACTGAATTTGATAGACATTTGCTCGCAGGAGATCCCAGACAGGCTGAATCAAAGAAATTCGGTGGGCCAGGTGCTCGAAGAAAAAAACAGAAATCATACCGTTAGTTATTATTTTTATTTTACATTGAAAATATTTCAATTAAATTAAATCTGTATGCATATATATTACAAAATCTCATTTTTAATATTCTATGACTGATAATAAATTCTCAATAGTCCGATTAATACTTAATGCAGATAAATTCGAAATTTTAGTTAAACCTGACCCAGCACTGGATTACAAGCTAGGAAAAAAAATAGATATTTCTAATATTTTGGTTTCAGATGAAATTTATTCAGATGCTAATAAAGGTACACGTGTTCCTAATGAGAAATTAATTAAAAATTTTAAAACTAAAGATCAAATAGAAATTGCAAAACAAATACTTGAACATGGTGATGTTAATCTTACAACTGATCAACGTAGGCGAATGGTTGAAGAAAAGAAAAAGCAGATTGTTCAATATATTAATAGAAATTTTATTGATCCAAAAACACACCTTCCTCACCCACCATTAAGAATAGAAAATGCGATGGAACAAATTCGTTTAATAATAGATCCCTTCAAGAGACCCGAGGAACAAGCAAAAAAAATTATCGATTCTCTTAGAAAAATTTTACCATTAAAATCAGAAAATCTTCAATTAATTGTTACCGTTCCACCACAATTTTCTGCTCAATCTTATAGTATTATAAAAGGCATAGGATATCTCAAAGATGAGAAATGGCTTCAGGATGGGTCTTTACAAGTAATTATAGAAATAAATGCTGGAATACGCGGAACATTCATTGAAAGAATAAATTCTATTACAAAAGGATCTGCTCAAATTCAAGAACAATAATAACAATGAATAAATACCATTTATTAAAATAGGAAATTGGAACTTGAGAAAAGATATAAAATTGTTATATAGTGATACAAACAAGATACTTTTCTTTGTTAATGTTACTAATAAGGAGATGTTATTATAATTCATGTTAGAAATCAAGAAGAGATATGTTGTTCCAGGTGATGTAATTATAGAAGGAAATTATAGACCATTAATGAATGTAATAAAAAAGAATAATTTTATAATTGCTACTAGGATAGGGATTGCCGAATCAAGCAAAGATGGCATAAAAGTTATTCCCTTGTCAGGTGTTTATATTCCGAGAATAAATGACATAGTAATTGGAAAAATTGTAGATAATTCTTCATTATCTTGGGAAGTAGATATTAATGCATGTTTTGCAGCACATCTTCCGGCTCAGGATGTGTTTGGGAGAGATTTTTCTCCTGCAAAAGATGATATGAAAAAAAGACTTGCGCCGGGTGATTTGGTAACAGCGAGAATAATAACTTTTGACAGAACAAGAGATCCAATGTTAACCATTCAGGAAAAGGATTTAGGTAAGATTTCTAATGGTGAATTTTTAAAAATATCCTCAACACGTGTTCCTCGTTTAATAGGAAAAAGAGGTTCTATGATACAAACAATCGAACAAGCTACACAAACTAGAATTTTAATTGGGCAAAATGGGATACTTGTTGTAACTGGAAAAAACGGTGAAGGTATTGCTCTTGCTTTTAAAGCTATAAAATTAGTTGAGGAAGAAGCACATACCTCAAATTTAACACAAAAAGTGAAAGATTTGCTAAATGTTTCTGAGGAGATAACACAAACAGAAACTAATAATAGTTCTGTGAATAACGAAGACTATGTCAACAATAGCAATACAGATAATAATTCCAGCAATATGGAAAATGATCATAGTTCAAATATTAATACTGAATCTCCAAAAGAGGTTCAACCTAAGTAGTAACAGAGGATAAAGATTATGGATCAAACAATTCTAATAGATGAAAATGGAAAGCGTACTGACGGTCGATCTATTGATGATTTAAGAGATGTTAAGATTACTATAGGAGTTTTAAAGAATGCAGATGGATCTGCCTCTATAGAATTTGGTAAAAACAAAATTATAGTAGCAGTATATGGGCCAAGGGAAGTTCATCCTAAACATATGGCTCTTCCAGATCGATGTGTCTTAAGATGTAGGTATCATATGTCACCTTTTTCAACAGATACTAGAAAAAACCCAGCTCCCTCAAGAAGAGAAGTTGAAATTTCAAAGGTAATGCGTGAAGCATTAGAACCAGCAATAATGTTAGAGGATTATCCTAGAGCTGCTATTGATGTTTTTGTTGAAGTATTACAGGCAGATGGTGGCTCCAGATGTGCAGGAATTGCTGCAGCATCAGTGGCTTTAGCTGATGCTGGAGTTAATATGCGAGACTTGGTGGCAGCATGTGCGGCTGGAAAAGTAAATGATAAAATAGTTCTTGATATCAATGATATTGAAGATAAAGAAGGAACCGCTGATATGCCCGTTGCATATTTACCAAATCTTGAACAGATAACCTTATTACAATTAGATGGAATATTAAATGAATCTCAATTTGATGAATGTGTAGAAAAAGCTATTCATGGATGTAAAATGGTTTATGAAATACAAAGAAAAGCATTAATAGAAAAATACTTTGGAAATGATTTGCCTGAAGGCGAAGAGAAAGAATTAGAGGAGAATAAGGAGAATTGAGTTTATCAAAAAAATCACCAATAGTAATAGAACAATTACGTAAACGACAGATGTTCGATTTAATTACTAATGGAAAAAGACTTGATGGTAGAAATTTAGAAGATATAAGAAGTCTAGAAATAGACATAGATATAATAAAAAAAGCAGATGGTTCTGCTAAGGTAAAATTAGGTAATTCAGAAGTAATTGCAGGTGTAAAAGTTGAAACCGGCGCACCATTTGAAGGATTAGAAAATAAAGGTGCATTAATTGTAACTGCAGAAGTTCTACCTATTGCATCTCCCTACATAGAACCTGGACCTCCTGACGAAGAGACAATAGAGCTTGCTAGAGTAGTTGATCGAGGCATCAGAGAATCTCAGATGATAGACTTAGATAAATTAGTTTTAATTCCTGGTAAAACAGTTTATGTTATTTTCGTTGATTGTAGTATAATCAATGCTGATGGCAATCTTTTTGATGCAACTTCCTATGCTGTAGTTGCTGCATTATTAAGCACTAAACTACCAATTTTTGAAATTCGTGATGAAAAGGTGGTTGATACAGGAAAAAAACAGGAACCTCCAATTAGAACAATACCTGTATCAATAACTTCAATCCGAATAGGAAATAATATTATTATAGATCCTACTGCTGAAGAGGAGGCATGTATGGAATCCAGGATAACAATAACTACTAATTCTAATAATGAATATGCTGCAATACAGAAGGGATCAACTGGTTATTTTACCCTTGAACAAATAAAATTTGCGGCTCAAACAGCAAGAGTTAAAGCAGAGACTTTACGAACTAAATTAAAGGAGCTGATAAAATAGGTGGTAAATAGAAACAGAAAAGGTCAAACCGTACTAAAGGGTCTAGGAACAAAATTTGGTGCCACTGTTAGAAAAAGATATAGTAAAGTATATCGGACTCTTAAACAAAAAAGACGTTGTCCTTCCTGTGGTTCATTAAAATTTGTGCGAGTGGCATGTGGAATTTGGAATTGTCCAAAATGTAATTTTAAAGTAGCTGCTGGAGCATATGATATAAGTATTGAGAAACTTCAAAGCTAAAATTAATATTTCTCTTGATCTTTCTTCACCTTCAGAAACAAAAAAATTTTTAGAATCTTTATATAATGCATTAGAACCTGATACAAAAATTTTAGTCACTCCTCAAATTAAATTGCATTTATCAAATAAAGATTGTATGTCACATTTAATAATTGAAATTTCTACTTCTGATATGGCAGAATTAAGATCTGCTATCAATTCTTACTTGCGCCTTATTAAAACTACTCATTTATGTATAACTAATCTGTTATTTATATAACGTTATGAATTTATATTCAATTAATTAATTATTCAATGAATTGAGTCAAGAAAATGAACTACCTCCTTGGCTTAAAGAACAAATATCTAGATTACAACAGCTTCAACAAAATCTGCAAGCTATTATGATGCAGAAGCAACAAATTGAACTAGAAATTGTTGAAACAGAAAGAGCATTGGAGGAATTAAGTAAAACAACTACATCTGATTCTATTTATAAAGCAGCAGGACCT
>DASVEV010000275.1:0-4115 GCA_036380415.1 Nitrososphaeraceae archaeon | reverse complement strand
GGCACCTGTTCTGAATTCTAGTCTTCCTTTGCTTAAATTTTGTAATGTTATTGCCTGCTTGGCTAATAGAGTAATATTACGATATTCTGGAAAAAGGTATGTTATAACAGGTCCAAGCTTTATTTTACTTGTAATATTTATCAATGACGATAATACCGTCCAACAATCCAAATCGATATCTGTTAGTGATTCACCATAAAAAAATCCATCATATCCTGATTTTTCAGCAAATCTGCAAGTTTCTTTAATCGTTTCATAATTGGTACCCCAGACCTCTAGACAAAATTTCATTATATTATTATAATTATTTTATTGTTATTAAAGTCTGAAATACTATTTTGTAAGGGGCTATGATTATTTGTTCAAATGAAAATAAAGGAATTAAATTTTATTATATGTATATGTATTTTAGTTGGATTATTTACTATTAGAAAAAATATAAGATTTTGTAAGGATGGTCATATAAAGGAGATGTTCACTAAATATTTATAAATGATTAATAATATCACAATAATGGTATCATATAAACAATTAGCCCAATAAAATTTATTTTTATCTTTAAATGTTATTACGCTCTACTTGAACTGCCTATTCACCTTTCTTTCTTTCTTTCTTTCTTTCTATCTATCTATCTATCTAATCTATATAATCAAAAAATTTTATTTATCTTCATCCTTAATATCAGTTGCAAGTTTTAATGACTTTCTTATACTATCAATTTGGATATCGTCACTTCTTGTAATTAATTTAGAGAAGGAAGGATGGGCATCTTTTCCTAATGTAATTGCATTCTCATCTTTATTAAGTATAAACAATGTCAATCCATTTTCTGTAAGTTTATGAGCGAATTCTTTTGCTTCCTTGATATACTTCAAAAAATCCTTCATCTTGTTATCTTTTATAGTTTCTATAGGAATTTCAAACAAAGAAGGATCAATTATATGTAGTTTTATTTTTTTGTCTGAACTTTCTATCCTTAAAGATTCATTATCCTGAATAGCTATCTTGACTGTACCACTCATAAAACTCAATCCTTTAACAAGAATATCCATAAACATACTTTCAATTGAGTTTGAATGATTAGTTTTATGAAAATCTTCGCTGAAGGTTTTTAAATCTTGATGATTAATATTTAATAATATTTCAGATCCATTGTAAGATTCAATAGATGATTTTGGGATTTTATATGTATGTTTATTTATTACTCCATCTATTACTAGTATATAATTGTCATAATTAGCAACTACATTTCCTACTGAAATGTTATCCTTTGTGCGCACATTTTTTTTTGATTTTATTATGTTATCCCAATCCGTCAATGAAAATCATCCTTTAGTATGTTTTACTTTTGTACTGCTTCAGCTTTTATTATTAATTTTCCATTTATAGTCCATTTAGCGGATCCTAACTCTTTTCCTCCCGGACCTGAAGCTCTGGGTATGTCTACTATAAGATTTTCAAACTCATATGTTATTACTGCCTCTTTTCCTGTTAATCGATCAAAAAGTGCACCGATTAAGTCTACCCAGTTGCTGTTTTGAGAGTTACCATTTTCTTGATCTCCTTGAGAATTATCTTTACTACTACCGTTTATTTGGCTCATATTTTCTAATACTTAACATGTTATTTAAAAATTACATTCATGATATTTTTTTATATTATTCATAACAGATATGCTATATTCAATTAACTTTTTATGGTTAAAATTTATAAAATTGTTACCCTTGTTACTAATTATTTAATTTATAATGATAATTACCAATATTTATTCAATTCTACTATCATCAACTAAGAACCACAGTATTTTTGATCTAAGTCAATCTTAATTCTAATTGTAGAATAATAATAATAATAATATTGGCATAAATTAGTATTTTAGTGACTTTGTTATGTTACCTGGTCTACAACCCAATTTTTAAATTTGTTAATTGCGTATCTTTCAGACTGCTTTACAAAAGAAGGATCATTTAATTTCCATTGTTCTTGGGGAATAGACTCAAAAAATTCCTGCATACATAAAGTAAATACAATACGTAATTCTTTTGGGTTGTAATTTATTCCATAACGATAAAGAATTTTTCCAATTTTACCAAAGGAATCATCATAATTTCTCTCAATACCTGATACTTCAAAAGTCTTGCACAATATTGATGTTATTTCATGAATATCCTTCTGTAATGTTGTCATACTATATGCTTAAACAATATCAAATTTATTTTATTTTATGTTATTAGAGATTTTGATAATTATACTACTTGTTAGATACCAAGATATTACAGCAAATGACCTTGGTAAACCTAAAATTTCAATTTATAAATGACAATTGCATTTCAGCAAAAAATAGATATAGCAAAACAATTAAATCAAATTCTATATTTAAAAAATTTAAATTACTTTTAACTTTTTAAACTCTATTATTATTAATCCTATAAACACTAAAATTTATGATAAATTAAAATATTAAAAACCTCTTACATGGTTTATTATAGATGATTAATACTTACTTATTTGCATCTTCTATCCTTTTTAGTTCTTTTTTACTCTTAACTGTATTCTTATACTCAATAAATTTTCAGCAAGATAATCCTTTAATAATATTTGATAATTCTGCTAAAGCATTTTTTTCAGATAATTCCTTGAATGATTATTTTCGTGAATTTATGGTCTATGTAACTTTTTATGGTAGAGAGTATATCTGGGGTCCTGTTTTAATTGCACTGTTCCTATTAGGAGGTAAGGTAGGAAGAAAAACTGCTATTATAACAGGATTATCCATCATAATTTTAGTATTGGTAGGTGGAGAAATTAAGAATATAATAGATAGAGATAGGCCAGAGTTAGCTAACAATATATATCTATTAGAAGAAGAAGAATCGAAAAAATCGTATCCATCAGGTCACGCATTAATAGTTTCAGCTGGTGCAACAGGGGTAATATGTTTATATCGTGGTAACTTAAGGCGCAAAATAATATCATTATTGTTAGTCATAGAAGCAGTATTAGTAATTTTTTCACGAATATATCTGGGATTACATTATCCCCTTGATATAGTTGGTGGTATTTTGTTAGGTGTCTCAGTAGCTTTCTTTTTTGTAGGATTCCAAAAACAAATTGACCTTTTATCAAAAAATATATTTTCTTTTATAAAATCAAGAATAGTAAAATAAATTGATGAAGAAAGTTACTGAATATGTGTTAACAGTTTATTTGATTATTTCAAGATTCTCTTTATGAAAATAGTTTCTCTCATAGTGGTAATGTTTGATTTTTTGCAAGGCAGCCGTACTTGGTTTTATTTTTTTGATATTATTATAACCCCCGGTCTTGAAAGAGTTCATTTTTTCTAATAAATTCTCTTAGTTGATGAGATTCTTCACCATATGCTCGAATATTTTCCTTTTTTCCATCTTTTGAAACTAAGGTTAAACTGACAATATTAATTTCAGCATCTGATCCAAAAATTAAAGGATGTATCTTTTCAATCTTGTAATTATTGTCAATTAGCTTTTGTAGTTTTTCAATAGAAGTTGATTCCATTATTCTTTTAAGAAATTTATTCTATAAGTGGATTAGCATACTATTCTACAGCAATTGATATCTTAGTTATTGGGTATAATTATCTTGATTTTATGTTTAAACTGGGTTAATCTGTTACTTAATAATTTGAATTATGTGGTCACAAATCTGATTTCATATGTGCATACCTGAATCATTAACTATTAATATTTTACAAAACGAGCTAATACAATTTAAATTAAACAGATACCAAATAATCACTTAGTAAGTTTAATATATTAGAATAAAATTATCACCTATCTACAGTATAAATTGCATTTAACTTTTTTCCAAACTAAAGCTTGCTTATATTAAAATATTAATTAAAACAAAAAGTAGATCCTACACTTGTCTGTAAGTATTTTTGTGGCATTGCTCTGATTATTTCATTAGAAGCTTTCCAACCAGTGCAGTGGCAGGGAATTATATATTCTGGATCAATGCTCAAAAGTTCAGTAATTGTCAAAGGGATAGAATCTTCATATTCTTCTCCGGATAAGTGAAATCCTCCAATAATTGCATAAACTTTTTTTATTCCTGTAGCTTTTGTAGCATAATTT
>DASVEV010000274.1:0-13105 GCA_036380415.1 Nitrososphaeraceae archaeon | reverse complement strand
TAAGTAAATTTGTTCATTGAAATTGAAATGTGTAGTCATATAATAATTAACAAATTTGATCTGATAATAAATAAAATTTTCCTAAACAATAGATTAATCTTCTTTGGACTAAAAGATAAGTAAACAGATTTAATTACAAAGATTCGAATAAATCATTTAAAATATATCTAATTAAAAAAATATCTATCGCTCATTTAAAATTCTTTTGTTATTATATTATTGTTTTAAGGAAAACACTTTTTGCAGTTAGGTTGGATGTCAAATGCACAATTTTCATCACATCCGCTGGTGATGATTTATTATTTAACAAAGAATAAAAATAAGTTAAATTCTCTTCCAATTTTGTAATATCTTTAATGTTGAGTTTATTTACTCCATCTTTTTAAAAATCCTTTTGAGGAATGTTAGTACCTTTTTTGCAAGTTTGGGAACAAGAATAAATATCATAATAAAAAAGAAAATTACAAAGAATATGACTGTAACTAAAAGTTGATTATTACCATTTGATATTTCAATGTCAAAATTTACTATAAGAGGATTATTTTCGTATTTAGGATCCCCTGCAACTTTAGTTAACAATGATAAAGAATATTTAGACTTGTTTTGAAAAGTATATGAGTATGTCATATCAGCAAATTCGTGAAATTTGTATGGTACTTGGTAAACTATTTTTTTAGAGTTTTTATCCATTATTATTAATGATATAAAAGTATTAGTAACATCATTTCCTTTTTTTTGGACATTAAAATTCAATAAAGTAGTATTATCATTTACTTTTGGATGAGCAGGATATGGCAAGAATGCAATACTATAACCATCTTTTTCTTTAAAGATAGCATTTGGTATTTCGGAAAAAATATGAGCATATACCTTATTATGGCAGGTTGGAATTAGAGAAAGAAAAAATAGTATACCTATTAGAAATACTACACAAATTAAAGTGTGAAATTGATTCAAAGATATCATTTTACTTAATCAAATATATATTTGTAAATAAATTTTAAACAATGAACATGTAAAAAGCTAAACTGAAGGTGGATCTTTATACCTTTATTAATTACAAAATAACATTTAAGAGGGCAAAATTCTCGAGAAAACAAATTAATTCTTGAAGGTAATATAAAATAATAGAAATATCAATGGGAGAATTAAATAAAATTTTCTTGTCTTCTAGTTTAATTTTTTTTTTCTTATTATATATTACAAGTTATTTTCCTACGCCAGTTTATGCACATCCCATAATAACTGATTCTAATCCTAAGCAATTTCAATCCTTAGAGAATCCCCCTGATCGAGTTACAGTTTATTTTAGTGAACCTATAGTTCTACAGTATAGCCAAATTTCGGTTATTGATTCGGAAGGGAATAAAGTAGATGAGGGAAATCCAGAAAGCTATAAGGGCGATTCTTCTACTATTTCTGTACCATTAAAGAGAGATATAGGTGAAGGAACTTTTACTATTAATAGTAAAGTACTTTCTGCAGTTGATGGACATGTAGTTGATGGCTCTGTAGTTTTTAGTATTGGAGGTGGGAAGGCAGATTTTAGTCAAGCAAAGGCTGAATCCAAAGACATTGTTCATTTGTTATCCATAGAAAATTCTCTTAGTAGGATACCTGGATATGTGGGCCAGATTGTAATAGTTGGAGCCGCATTCATATTTTTGTGGATTCAAAAACCTTTATCAAAATTTGAATGGGTCAAAAGTTTTCTTCAATCAAATTTGTATCTAATTAAAAGAAATCTAATAAAATTAATAATTGTTGGCAATGTTCTAGTACTTCTTTCTATCATTGCCACTATACTAATTCAAGCTTCTGCTATAGGAGGATCAGTTGGAGATGTATTAACTACTGAGTTTGGAAAGATTATCATAGTTAGGTTAGGTTTGGCTTTAGTGTTATTAGCATTTTTACTATTTTCTTATAAAAAATTTAACAATTCAAAAAAAGCAAGTAATGATGTTAAATATATTATTGCAATAATATGTCTAGGACTAGGTATATTATTTACTAATAGTTTGATATCTCATGCTGCAGCATTAAAGAGTTTTGGTCCTGTCCTAATAGATTATTTCCATGGAATAGCGGCTTCATTTTGGATTGGTGGTTTAATTTTTCTGACATTTGTTTTTGTTTCAAAAATATTTTTAATAAAAGATGAAGAATTAAAAGCAAAAATTATTTCGATGGTAATTCCTCGATTTTCAATTATAATAATACCAGTTTTAGGTAGTATATCAATTACAGGGCCACTCTTATTGTGGTCAATAGAAGGTAATCTCTCTACGACAATTGCTTCACTGTATGGTAAAATATTGATTATCAAATTACTACTTGCTGCAACCATGATACTATTAGGAGGTTACCATCAATTCATAACTGGAAAAAGAATCTCAACTTTATCAATAAGACAAATAGGTGAAAAAGGTCATAGCAAAGAAACAATTACAAATGAACCCAAATTTTTAAAACGATTTATTTGGAGTTTAAGAATTGAAGCATTTATAGGTCTCGGTCTTTTGTTTGTAGTTTCCTTAATGACTAACATGGTATTACCTTCAGGTGAACTGCCATCTTCAAACATTACCAATAATACCGAAACTATAAGCCTTGAAAATCAAGTAAGAAATAGTGATATATATTCCACTGTTGTATATACCGAAAATCAGAAAATCAATATACATCTAGAACCGTTGAGGTTGGGAGAGAATAAAATATTTGTAGATTTTTCTGATTTTAATAATAATCCAATAGTTAACATAATTAATGCTACCATAAAATTATCACAAATAGAACGAGGAATTGGACCAATTCTAATAGATATGGAAAAAATATCTAATGGACGATTCAATGCAGTAATCCCACTTAGTGCATTGGGATTATGGAATGTAGAGATTGAGGGAAAGACATTAGAGCCTAATACTCCAAATACTATTGCTAGCTTTGAAATAAATGTAAAACCTAGACTCTCTGATTTACAATTTAATATTACCGAATACAAAACTCCCCAAAGCAGCCTTTTGCTGGATCCTGTATATCAGGCTAGTACTGATTCCATTTGGGTAGGTGATTCCCTACCTGGAAGTGGAAGATTGTGGGAATTTGGTATTGAGAATAAGAACTACCAAGAGCATACAATTAATGGTATAAATTTAATAACGTTATCTGTTTTTGATCCAAAAAATAATAACATTTTATGGTTTATAGATCCAACCTCTAATATATTGGGTAAATTCAATACTGACACTAATAAAACTGAAACATTCGAGTTACCAAATAAAGGAGTAATATCGGGTTTGACAATAGATAACAGTGCTAGCATATGGATGAGCATAATCCAAGATAATTCAATTCTAAGATTTGATATAAATAAAAATAATTTTGAAACTTTTAGAATTCCCACAGAGGATTCAAGACCAATAGGTCTCATTTATGATGAAAATAATAATTACATCTGGTTTGCGGAATCCATCGGCAAAATAGGAAGGTTAGATGTACAAACTAAGACAATTACTGAATTTCCAAATGTCACAGAATCAAATTCTGTAGAGAATGATATTTTGGGTGAACCAACTTTCCTTCTGTTGGATCCTCAAACTTCTAACATATACATTAGCGACCATGAAAAGAATTCTGTATTATTATTTAATCCATTAACTTCTGAGTTTAAAGAATATAAATTAACTGATCCTAATGGATTAGCATTTGGAATGGCTTTAGATGCTTATGATAATTTATGGATAGCTCAACATGTTTCAGACACACTAGCGATACTGGACCCAGATACAGGAGAAACTACAAATATAGATATTCCAACGTCAAATTCTTTTGTACAATATCTTGTGACAGATTCCAAAAAAGATGTATGGTTTGCAGAACAGCGAGGTAATGCATTAGGAAAAGTTACAATTAAGTTTATTCCATCTAATTCGCCAAAAATGGCATCAACAACAAGTTCAATAACTGATAAAGAGAATAATAATAATAATCAGACAGATGATAAGATTGCCAATAAAAAAATATTTAATGCACTTACATTTAACGATCTTTTTGGACCATTCATCATAATTGCAATAGCTGTTTCAACAATACTATATGTAAAGAGTAGGGAACAATTGAGAAAAAAACTGTTAGAGATAGATAATATTGAAGAGAGAAAAAAAACTAAAGGTTAACAAGATAAAATAATTTATTTATTTTAATTTAAAAAATATAAAGTGAATAGACTAACTATATAAAAAACGAAGAAAAAAATGTAATAATGTAGGTATAAAAGAATAGTTAACAATATAAAAATTTACTTTTAAAATACTACATCGTAACATCTAGAAAAATTCATAATAAATGTCTTCATCAGATATCTAATTATTTACACAAAATTTATTTTAGTGACATATTACTATAATAAACATCGTTAATAATTAATATCAATGTTATAAATATTAAAACTGAGAGAAAAATATAGAAGTCACTTATGAAATTAATACACACAAAATTATTATTTGATGGCATTAATGAGAAAAAGAATTGTTTTATTGGAATTGAAGGAAATAAAATTAAATTTGTCGGTCATAACAAGCCATCTGGAAAACACGAAATTATAGAAAATTGTGAAGCGGTCACCCCCTCATTTATTGACGCTCATAGTCACATAGGTATGGTTAGAGCAGGAGAGCCTTCGAATGAAGAAGAAGCAAATGAACACATGGATTCAATTTCTCCTTTATCTAATGCTTTGCATAGTATATATATGGATGATCCATCGTTTCAAGAATCTATTGAAGCCGGTGTTCTGTATTCAGTAGTGTTACCTGGAAGTGGAAATATAATAGGTGGTAAAGCAGTTTTAATTCGAAATTTTTCGTCAAATATAACTAATGCTTTTATTTCAGAAATAGGAATAAAAACGGCTTTAGGATATAATCCGAGAAGTACTATAAAATGGAAAGGAACACGCCCGTCTACAAGAATGGGCGCAATAGCAGTTCTTCGTGACAACCTCTTGAAAGCTAAAAAAGCAATGTCACTTTTAGAAAAAAAGAAAAAATTGATTGACGAAATTGATCCTCATTTAGAACTTTTCTTAGATATTTTGAAAAAAAAATACAAATTGATGGTACATGTTCACAAAGAAGATGATGTTATGATCATGATAGAATTGATTAAAGAATTCAAAATCGAGGCGATTGCAAATCATTTATGCGATGTTCATAATGAAAACATTTTCCAGCTATTACGGTTAAATAAAATTCCTATTATCTATGGGCCTTTAGATTCATTTCCATACAAAGTAGAATTGAAACACGAAAGTTGGAGAAATATAGAAAAATTATTGAGATCAAATTCTAAATTTGCATTAATGACCGATCATCCAGTACTATTGCAAAGAAATCTCTTTTACTGTTTGAGACATTTATTAAGGTTTGGTACATCAAAAGCAGAAGCAATTTCAAAAATAACAAAAGAACCTGCCGATATAATTGGAGCATCCACTATAGGACAAGTAAAACCAGGCTTTAAAGCATCAATTATTCTTTGGAACAATGATCCTTTTTTGCTATCTAGCTATGCAAAAACAGTATTTGCAGAAGGAGAAATTGTATACCGCGAATAGTAATTATTTTCTAATATTCAATAGTACAGTAACAAAATATAAAACTATTGTTTTTATTTTATCATTGGATATTTGGTTTAGGAATAGGAAAAAAAGGTGTATCTGCCAATTAGTAGAAATGATTTCCATTGATCTATTTCCGATGATCTAGGGAAAGCATTAGAGTAAATAAGATTATTGTAAAATGTATTTTTATTAACTTCAGATTATCAGTATGCATTATACTTTTTATCATAGCTATGTCAAAAAGGTGTTTACGAATTATTTTGTATTTTAATATTGTTTTTTTACTATTTCTTTCTCTCTTTTATTATAACTCTAAATTTTCTATTTTGATTTTAATTTAGCCTATTATAAAGTTATTATTATTCAGAAGAATTTTAAGTTATTTATATAGATAATGAATCAATGAGTATCCTCACTGGCAAAGAAATTCTAAATCGTTTAAATAAAGATATCATAATCGACCCATTCAATCTAAAAAATTTAAATCCAAATAGTTATAATTTAACTCTGCATGATGAAATTAAATTTTATGATTGTGATTTTTTAGATATGAAAAAAGACAATCCAACAAAACTTATAAAAATTCCAAATGACGGGTTATGGCTTAATGCTGGAGAAACCTACCTGGGCAGAACAATGGAGTATACAGTAACTAAAAATTTGGTACCCATTATCAAAGCGCGTTCTTCTATAGCAAGACTTCATATACATATAATTAATAGTGCAGGATTTGGTGATATAGGTTATTCTGGTCATTGGACAATCCCAATCTCTGTAATAAAAAAGACAAAAATTTATCCTTTTGTTCCTATTTGTCAAATTTATTATTCTGATATTATTGGAGAAATTGATAAGGAATATAATATTGACGATAATAAGTATCAAAATAGTAGAGATATAATGACCTCAAAAATATATAAAGAATTTGACTCCAATATGTAAAAAATAACTATCAACCAAAGAGATTTACTAAAAACTATGCATCTTTGTGAAAGAAAAATTTGAAAATTGTTATTTTATTTTGACATTTCTATAAGTATTAATTCTCTTAACAAAAATTAATATCTGCATATGTTACTTTACCTAAAATTAACTTATCTCTATAGAAAATTTTTAATATGATTAAATCGAAGACCAGTAGTTTTCGAGTTCGTATCCAATTTAATATTCTATAAATAATATTGAAAACAAATAAATAAATTAATTAAATATTGTTACTGTTTGATGTAATAGGTAGAGTCATACAGATTACAAAATAGATATTTCTTATGTGGAACTTATACATTCTTAACAATAAAAAACAATATATACCCTAAAATATTCCACTATTTTTATCCTAATAGAATAACATATAATTTATATAATTTAATTGCTATAATTAGTCAATTGTTATTATAATACCTTCTTATTTGAAGTACAAAGTGAGAATAATTCCTATTATTCGAGTTAATATACATTGACCTTAAATTTCATATGGAAGTCTAACTTTTATTTATTATGGAAAATGATGCCATGCTTATAGAAAAGCAGGCAGAAGAATTAAAGTTCAAAGCACGAAAAGACAGTGCCAGATATGATCCACTATTCAAGGTGGGCACTGAAGTTGAGGCATGTTTGTTAGATGATAAAGGAAACTCCGTGAATGCTTCTCCACTAATCGAAGAATTACAAAATTCTAAATTTTTTCGAAAATCTGGTTGTATGATAGATTATGAATATGGATCGGGTCAATTTGAATTTAAAACTTCTCCAATACCTATTACAAATTTATTAGATCTTGAAGTATTATATGAAGAATTTATAATTGAATATTTAGAAAAAGCCATCGAAAAAGTTTACAAGGAGAAAATAGTTATTCCCGTCTTCCTTGGAGCAAACCCGTCACCAGATATTCTTCAAGATAGTATAGTAACAAATAATGAGAGATATAAGAAATTATTCGAATGGCAATGTAAATTCTCTGATATAGAATTTGAGGGCAAAAAGTTTAAGGCTGCACATATACCGGCAGGAATTCAGGGATTTCATTTTCATTTACAGGGACGTAATCCTACCTATGCAGTATTAATGTTTAACCATATTTTAAATCTTATTTCATCTTCAATAGTACTCGGTGCTAACAGTAAACTTTTTGCGGGCAAAGTATTTTCCTTTCATGAACCAAGAATATATCTATATGATCAATCTGAACAGCAAAATTCAGGATTTCCTGCAATTACAACATATCTAAATAATATGGAAGATTATATCGATTATATTAAATCAAGAAAGCCTATAATTGCCAGAGATTATTTTGACCTTGAAAAAGAAAGGCATGATGATGTACGAATACGTTTGAATTCCGAATTTTATCGGGTGGAAACAAGGATAATATCAGTACAGCCAACACCAAAAGCATTGATGGCTATGATTGAATTTTTTGTTGGCTATATATACAGGGCTATTCTAGAAGAATCTTCCGGTGAGAAATTACTAAGAAGTCTATCAATCTTGAGAGAAGAAAGACAAGCATCAGTACAATCAGGTTTTCATGCCACATCTCATTTTAATATGATAGATACAATAAAACTCCAACTTGATTATGCAAGAAAAGGATTGTCTGACCTAAATGTTAAACCCGAGTTTTTAAATATATTGGATAGTAGAGTAAAAAATAGAATTTCGCCAAGCGAATATGTTGCCACATTATGGGACAAGAAATTTAATGGTTCCATTAATCAAACTATAGTTGAAGTAATTTCTCACATATGGGAAAGAACAAAGGATAATAATCCTATAATGTAGTATGGTATTGTTGTTTATATAATAAAATACTATTTATTATTTCTTTTTTAATTTTACTGATATTTCAAAATTTAACTATATATTCTTATAAATTTTAAGAATAACAAGTTTGAATAATATTAACTCTATAATAGATTCACATATGAATGATCTCATATCAGATCTTCAACTCTTGATAAGGCAACCAAGTGTTTCTGCTAAGAATAATGGGGTGGTTGAATGTTCTCGTCTAGTAAAAAAAATAATGGAAAAGGCTGGTATAAAAACGGAATTACTTTTTCCCCAAGAAAAAAATGCTAGCTATAAAAATAACAATTTCAATACAGTCGCCGCTGAAATTGATAACGATCATTTTTTACCTCCCGTAGTATACGGAGAAGTCAAATCAAAAAGAAACCCCCAAGGTAAAACCATTTTGTTTTATAATCATTATGATGTACAACCAGAAGATCCTATTGAATTATGGGAAAATAACGAAGCTTTCAGTGGTAAAGTTAGTGGTAATTATATTTATGGAAGAGGTTCATCAGATGATAAAGGAGAATTAATTACAAGAATAAAAGCAGTTGAATATCTTTTGAAAAGTTATGGGGATGTTCCATGTAATATAAAATTTATAGTGGAAGGTGAAGAGGAAATTGGGAGCCCTCACCTGGAAACATTTCTTATACAAAATAAAGAAAAACTAAAGTGCGATGGAGTAATATGGGAATTTGGTTACATAGATGAAAAAGAAAGACCAATTATTATGTTAGGCCTTAAAGGTATTTTATATGTAGAGCTTATAGCTAAAGGAGGACCATCACGAGATGTTCACTCTAGTCTTGCAACACTAATAGAAAATCCTTCTTGGATCCTTATAGATGCCCTAAAGATTCTTCGTGATATCAATGGAAAAATTTTAATAAAAAATTGGTATAAAGAAGTAAGGGAATTTTCCCAGGAAGAACTCAGAATATTAGATAAGGAACCTTTAGATGAGGAAATATTCAAGAGAGAATATGGTATTAGTAAATTTTTAAATAATGTAAATGGTATTGAGGCCAAAAAGTTTTATGAAGGAATGCCAACGTGTAATATTAGCAGTCTAATAGCTGGATATATTGGAAAAGGTTCTAAAACTATTATTCCAAATAAAGCTATAGCAAAGTTAGATTTCCGTTTAGTACCTAATATGAACCCAGTCATTCAGTTTAAACGGCTTTGCGACCATATGAGAGATCACGGCTTTAACAAAGATTTGCTTGAAATAAAATTATTACAGAAAGAATGGCCAGCAAGAACAACTCCGGTTGATCATCCTTTCATAAAAGTTGTTGAAAAATCTGCTAATGCTATATTTGGTTCTACAATAAAGAGTATCTCATCCGCCGCAACTGGGCCGATGTATTCCTTTATTAATATTTTAGATATACCATGTGTCTGTATAGGATCATCATATAAATATGGTAAGTCTCATTCACCAAATGAATTTGCTCGATTAGATTTATTAAATAAAACAACCAAGTGGATTAGTAGAATAATTGAAAATTTTGGAAAGACAAAACCATAATGATTAATGAAGGTATTGTTGGTATCAGATTGAAAAAACTTTTTTTTAATTTTTATGATACTATGTCAGAAGTATGTCAAGGTTATTCCCACAAACAAATTGATCGAATTGTATCTGAATCACTTTCATATATTGCTACTGTATTATGGAGAAAGGCAAATTTATGATCTAAAGTAGAATTAAAATAAATTATTCCTCTCTAATCAGGATATCCTCCTTTAAATAGATTTGTATCCAGGATTTCCAATGTTCTAAATTTTTTAACTTACATTATATTTCATATAAAATATCAAAATATTATTTCAATTTATTTTTATGTTCTCCAATTTATAATTTAAAAACTAACTAGAGGATGAAAACTGCAGTACTCAAAACTGTAGTCCACATTCCATCTTTATGTCCTTCTGCTGATTGAGTGAAATTCTGAGTTTTGTAAATTTTACCAGATAATTTCCATTGTTCTTCTTTTTCATTCCATGTTAACGAAGAATCATTTGGTAAACCCATTATTGTAGCAAGCATTTCCATAGCCATATCTTCTGCATAATCACCTGCCTTTAGTGCGGTCTCTCCTGTGGAGTGGTGTTCCGAAAGGTATCCGTATTGATCATTGTCAGCAGGATATGCTAAGCCTATAGAAGACGCAATAAGTCTATTTGGTTCATTGGTTGATGATCTAGCCATTACTGCAAATGTAATTTGACCAGGTAGAAGGTATTTCCTACCTTCCTGAATACTAATGATTTTACATTGTGCTGGCTTGATACTAGACACGGTTACTAAATTTAGATCAGAAATCTTAGCATCTCTTAATGCAAGCTCAAAACTCGTTAAATAATCCTTGTGTACTCCTTTACCTTTTGTAAAAAAAATTGCCTTTGCAACATAATTGATAGGATTGGAGAATAAACTTGAATCCAGAGATTTTTTATACATTAGCAAAGATAGTAGAAAAAAGGATTATTAAGATTTTCCTCTTTAAAGTAATTATATTAATTTTTTAAAAATATAACTTTTCTTAGATTTTGAACTCTTCTATTTTTATTTACTTTAAAATAACTATTGTTATTTATATAGTAGATTTTACTTGAATTTTGTTGTGGTATAAATTTAATTTTAAAAATTAATAGAATATAGTATTAAGGATGATATCATACTAAATCTTAATTACTCTAACTTTCATTCATTTACTATCGGTTTAAAAACCTAAAATATCTAACCAAACTTCATAGCATTTTATTAATTCTTTCTATCATTAAAATAATATTCTTAATGTGACTTCCATGCCAATACAATTTATTACATCTTTCACATCTATAAAATTCATTATTATTTTTATATACTGTCTCATAAACTTCTTTTTTTGGTAAGTTGGCATATTCTATAATTTCAAGCTTATTGTTACAAATAGAACAACGGTGACATGTTAATAGAGTATCTATAAATTTTATGTCTAAGTCACTAAATATGGTAATTAAATTTTCAATTTCTGTATTTTTATTAATAATTATTGAATGACATTTGTATTGTTTTGATCTGTAAAATAATTCCTTGTCACTGGTTAATAAAATTCTTTTTGTATTGATAAGCAGATCTAATATTTCGCTATCATTTGTACTCGATGAAATATAAATGGTATCAAATCCCAGTATCCTTAATTTTTTTGCGATTTTTCCTAACATCGCATCAACTATAAATGAATATTTCTTTGTAATTTTTATCACCTATATGGAATAAAAATGCTAATTTTAGGGGAAAGAAGACAGACACTTCATAATAGTATTACTAAATTCAAATAATAGTAAAGTATTGAATCTGGCAAGTTTAATATAAAATTTTATTAATTATTATTGTCGAGTCTGGGATTTAAGAACATTTAGTGCTGAGCCATAACAAAACCATTCTATTTGATGATGGTTGTAGGAATGTTTCAAATTTATTTCTTCTTCTCTTATTTTGGCTTCTTCCTCCTTGTGGATTATCTTACACTTTACAGGTTTAGATGGTTCTAATTTATCTAATCCTATTAGGCTTATTCTATCATCTTCATGTATCTTATCATAATCTGAACTATTTTCAAAGGTGAGTGCTAAAATACCCTGTTTTTTTAGATTTGTTTCGTGGATTCTGGCAAAACTCTTGGATATAACTGCTACACATCCTAGATATCTAGGAGTCATTGCTGCGTGTTCTCTACTGCTTCCCTCCCCATAGTTTGTATCTCCTATTATGAGCCATTTCAGACCTTTTTCTTTGTACTCTCTTGCAACATGAGGATATGATTCTATCTTTCCATTCAATAAATTCTTTCCATTTCCTATTTGTTTATCATGGAATGCATTTACCGCACCTAATAACAAATTATCACTTATTCTATCAAGGTGTCCTCTATACATTAGCCATGGACCTGCTGGAGAAATATGATCAGTGGTACATTTTCCTTTAACTTTTGCAAGAATTGGGATTTCCATAAAATCTTTTCCATCCCATTTTGAGAACGGTTCTAGCTTTTGTAATCTGTCACTATTGCTATCAATTATCACATCAATATTATCTGGATCGGCTGATGGTTCTACATACACATCCTTTACATTTGCAAACCCATTTGATGGAACTTCGGGAGCCATTTGGGGAGGTTCAAGTTTGAATTTTGTTCCATCTTTTGATTCAATTATATCTGTAAGTGGATTGAATGAGAGTTTTCCACTAAGAGCCAACGCAATTACAATCTCAGGACTGGCTATGAAATTCATTGTATCTCTCTTTCCGTCATTTCTACCTGGAAAATTTCTATTGTATGATGTAACAATAGTATTAGGTTCCCCCATTTTGATTTCAGGTCTACTCCACTGGCCTATACATGGACCACAAGCATTTGCTAAAACAGTCCCACCGATATCTTTGAGGGCTTTCATTTGTCCGTCTCTTTCAATTGTTGCCCTAATCATCTCTGACCCTGGTGTAACCAAAAGAGAAGTTTTGGTTTTAGCACCTTTCCGATCCGCTTGTTCTGCAATACCTGATGCTCTTGACATATCCTCATATGACGAGTTTGTACAACTACCAATGAGAGCCACTGAAATCTTATCTATATAGTTATTTCTTAATACATCTTGTTTCATCTGGGAAATTGGTCTACCTAAATC
>DASVEV010000273.1:0-2795 GCA_036380415.1 Nitrososphaeraceae archaeon | reverse complement strand
AAGTAATAAGCCATTCATGTCAGGCATTTTGTCATCAGTAATTACTAATGAATATTTATTCGGGTTTTCCTTGATGTGTTGATAGGCCAATGAAGGATCAGTAAAACTAGAAACATCATAACCGCTCATTTCTAAAGCCTCACTATATACATTAATTAAATCTCGGTCATCATTAACTATGACGATAGATTTGTTGAACATTAATGAATAATTTAATATTAAAATCGTATTTAAGTTTCAATTCTTTCTAATGATTAAAAATATGAAATATTGATGGATTAGTTGACCATTATTGATTAATTGATTAATAGATTCACTATTAGAAGCCATGAGATGACTAACTGTCATAGTCTTGAATAGAATGACACAGAATGAAAGCATAGAAAAGATCTTAAGATTATGAAAGACTTGTCAAAGGTAAGATTATCCATCAATTTCTCATTCTATATTATGACTATGATAGATTAACTTGTTAAATTATTATAGTATCTGTTAGTGTAAAGTCATTTTCTATCGTGATAATGAAGTTATAGTTTATTAGAAGAATCTATTTTAATAATAATTAATCATGCTCATGTTTATTAAATATTTAAATTCTAGATGGAAAAAGAAAGATACAGAAATATCCAATTTCCAATAATTAATAGCCATACTTGCATTAGTATTAACAATAATTTCTTTTCTCGATAACAATTATAAAATTAAAAAAGCATTAAACATTATAAATAGATAGGCATTCTCAAAAGTTATTATTTTTAACATATAACAATTGATTATCATATAAAAGAAAGTTTCAAGTGCTACAGTATGGACAGGTATTGATGGTTTTGGGAAAAGAAGATCTACTTTAACAATAGAAGGGATAACTATGCATATACCTATGCCAATGATAATAGAAGTATTGATGAAAAATCAAAGTTAGAACCTTTATTACCTCACCTAAAGATGATGGTTGACGATAACGGTATTATAACAATACATAAAGTAGATGTTATTTGATTTGATAGTGTATATAATTAGTCATTTTTTAGACGATCAATCTGTCATTTCGAATTAACATCTTTCAATAACAAACACAAAGAATCTATATAGTCATTTTCTACTGATCTATATTTATCTAGGTCTGATTATAATATTATTTAAAATTTCTTATTATATCATTACTAGTATTGGATATCAGTATTGAGATAGGGAAAATTCCCATCAGCTGAAAGTTGAGTTGAGGAGAATAAAATCAAAAATAAATAGATAAATTAAGATACGATGAATATTTACGATTAAAGAGATAAAGTTATTCCAAATAGTAATATAATCAAGTTATTAATTTAAAATGATTATGATTGCTATAAAAAGTAAAAGATTACTTTTTATTGTTATTATTATATTAATTATCATATCCTTTTTTATTTATGCATTATACAAAGCAAATTATACCCAAGAGAATAAAAAACACAAGGATATAGAATTTGAAGGGACAGTTAATCATGTTGTAGATGGTGATACTTTAGATATCAATGATAATAGAATAAGATTATCATTGGTAAATACTCCAGAACGTGGACAAGAAGGGTATATGAAAGCCAAGAAATTAGTCCAAAATTTATGTCTAAATAAAAAAGGTGAAGTTGATATTGATGATGGTCAACGCAGAGGTGACAGATATGGAAGAGATATTGGTGTTGTTTATTGTGATGGAATCAATATTAATAAAGCATTAGTAGAAAATAATTTGGCAATAATATATTCTAAATATTGTGATATATCTGAATTTTCAAATGAAGAATGGGCCAAGCCTCATTGCCATTAAAATACAATATATAATACAAAATCTGAAACAAAATTCAAAACAATATTTAATATAGCTTAGATATTATATTTCTTTAATACTTCTTATAAATACGTAGTATATAACAATCTTCTTTCAAAAGACTATATAATATTTAAATCTATTACTTGTTTTCACGAGTTGTAAAGACAATTCGTTTCAAATGAAAATTATGATTCTAATTGTTGTAGTATATTATTACATTTGAACTTCATCTTTTATATATTAATTAAATATAATGTCAGACATTAAACTATATGACAAAACTAGGTTATTGGGCTTCACAAGAACAATATTCAATGAAAGATTTGTTTAAATTTGTAAAAGAGGCCGAAAAGTCTGGATTTGATCAAACTCTTACAAGTGATCATTTTCATCCTTGGTCACATAATAGTGGCTATGGTAATTTTACATGGGTTTGGCTAGCGGCTGCTGCTGAAAGAACAAAGAATATGAAATTCATAACTGGAGTCACTGCTGCAGTATACAGATATAATCCTGGTATAATAGCACAAGCATTTGCATCCTTAGATGTTTTATATCCGGGACGAATAGGTCTGGGGATAGGAACAGGAGAATCCATGAATGAAGTTTCTGTAGGTTTTGACTGGCCTTCTGCAGACACAAGACTAGAACGAACAACTGAATCTATTCAAATAATAAAGAAATTATGGAATAAAGGAAGTGATGGCGGTGGTGGCAAAGAAATAAGATTATCAAATAATAATAATAATAATGATAATAATAATAATAAATATGATGATGATGATAGTGATGGTTTTGTAAACTTTAATGGTCAATATTTTAAGCTAAAAAATGCCAAGTTGTTTACACCTCCTTCTACAAATATTTCTCTTTATATGGCAGCTTCGGGAAAAGAAGCTATTAAAACTGCTGGCAGATTAACGGATGGATTGATTACAACTTCAAAACCAAATAATTCTGATGAGGCATTTGATATATTTAATAA
>DASVEV010000272.1:0-2238 GCA_036380415.1 Nitrososphaeraceae archaeon | reverse complement strand
ATCATCATTTCTTTGAATTTGCTATTTCTTGGTTTTCCTCTTAATTTATATCCACAACATGGGCAATAAAATCCCTGCCAATTAATAAAAATTTGACAAACCTGACAACGTTTCTGTCCTATTGTATAACGTTGTCCACTTTTTGGTTTGATTGCTCTATGGCGTGAACATATTCCTTTGCATACCAATAGTTGTCTAAATTGATTATAGTCTTAAGAATCTATCCACACTAAAAATTAGGATTTATTATTTATATTATCCAATTAACTAATCATTTTTGGCAGTAATATGTAATAATTCACCAATTTCGTTATGCATTTTCAGAAAGTTTAATCCTTTTTCTGTAGTCTTGAATGTTTGAGTTCCATCAAGATATTCTATTAGATTGTTTTCTATCAATATAGAAAGGTATTCTTTTAATTGCCCATAACTTAGAAAAGCTACATACATAATTTTTGTCTTAGTCACCCCTCCATATGCTGCTTCTAGAATAGTTGCTACTATTTCTGTTCTCCCTCTATATTTCATAATTTTAATTAAGTAATTTAATTATATTAGTATAATATGACATGAAAAGATAAGATAGCTATTGTAGAATATTCTACATTTATTATTTGTAAATGTTAACTTAGGAAGGTAATACCTTGCATTTAGACAAAATTTGATTCTTTTGCTGTCATAGTTAGCTTTTATTATTAGAAACTTAATTTTTACTTTCTTGTTGAGTTAAAAGGAACTGAATTTAATAATACGCAGTTTCAAGAAGATGTATTATTTTCTTATATAGTTACGCTTCTAGTAGATATAGTCATCAAAAAATTTTATAATTTAAGAAATAAAAAAGTGAAGTTTGAAAAATTTATTTATTCTCTGTCGTGTTCTTTATCATGTTTAAATCCAAAGATAAATTCGTCTACGACTCCTCTTATTGGTTGACCAGCAAAATGTTGATTTGTCTGTGCATCATCTACGTTTATGCTGACTGTATTGTATTTGTTTATTGTTATTTGTGTATTTACATCATCAAATTCTGGATTTAAGAAATCACTCTTTTCAATTACATCCAATATTCCTTTTATAGTAGTTGTACCATCTGGTTGAACTTGAACCGTACCTGCTGTTGCATTATCTTGCTTAAAATTCATAAGAATCATATAATGACGATTAGTTCCATCTAAATGAACCATTGTAAACTTTGAGCTGAAATCTGTAACATTTCCATTAATTACTTCTAACTTCCATTTGCCATCAAGAACATAACTTGTTTGTTCATTTAGTTGTTGTGGTTGTGCACCATCTTTAATTACTATAGAATTTATTGAACCTTTTGCAGAAAAGGTATTTTGACCACCTGTTGTGGATGCCGTAGCTGTCGCTGTATCTGTTGTTTCTGCTGTCTGTCCATATGCAATAGATGATGATTGCATTAATCCCAAAGTAAGTGCAATTACTGCGGATATCGCTATAGAATATACAAATATTCTTTTATTCATTAACTTTCACCTAGTACTATTTTATAAAAGAATTGTAGGACATTTATCGAAATTATTCATCAAGAATCCCAGTATATACAAAGAAATAATTTTTTCATTAATTAATTCATTTTTCAATAAGATTTCCCATAATATTACCCCCTTCTAACCATGAACCATCGTAAGTCTTTACATTAGGATAACCATGAAGATATTTCAGAACAAACCAAGTATATGATGCTCTTTCACCAATACCACAATAAGTGCAATTCTATAGTAATACCGATAGCGGTTCTAAAAGAGGAGTCCAATGTAGAGATAATACTATTGTCTTGTATTTAGCTTTTATTGTTAGAAACTTATTTTAATTATCAAAGAAGTCAAATTTGTAAAAATTATTTTCTAAAGTTTTCATATCCATAAATTTCAAATTTACAGAAAATCAAATCAATGATATTATTAACTTCATATTGTTGAATTATTTGTAATATCTTACTTCTTGTGGTCAATAATAATTAAACTTTTGATATTGAATAAAATTATCAAATTATTTTTTCAATATTTCTTCATCTTTTTTCACTATTTTTGAAAATGTTTAATTAGATAATTATGATATAAATTCAATAATTAATTTTGAAAATACCAAATTTATTCTTATTATTAAGTTTAATCAGTCTTCTTAGTATAATCTTGGTTACTGGTTCTACTCTTAAAAGTTATACAAATCTTTTTGAAAATAACAACTATATTCTTTTAAAAATTACTC
>DASVEV010000271.1:0-6216 GCA_036380415.1 Nitrososphaeraceae archaeon | reverse complement strand
GTGAAATAGCAATGGGAGCAAGAATAATTGATGAAATTGAAACCCCTATAAAGAACCTTCTAATTTTGGTTATCTGTTCAATAAAACTATCTATAATAGTGAGTATGTTGTTTCTTTCATCATTCATAATTGTATTATCATTGTTAATATTCATTATTTATAAGCCTCTGCATGACTTTTGACTATTATTTTACCAGTCATCTCCGGATGAATACTACAATAATAATTAAAAGTTCCTGTCTTGTTTGCTGTAAATGTAACTGTTTGACTTTGAAAATATCCTAAATCTTTTGTATGAGTATCAAATTCATCTATATTTATATTATGTTTAGAATGTTTTTCTGAATCTTCATTAATAAGATGAATTGATACTGTATTGCCTTGATTAAGTGTAATTGTTGGATTATGTCCTAATCCGCTTCTACTTCCTACTCCACTATTTAATAATTTAGCAGTACCTGTAGATTGACTAGTATATGCATATCCTTCAGTTGGCAAATATGTTGCCTTCATGAACAAATTTCTAGGTGGAGATAAAAGAAAGTTTCCATTTGAAGACATCAAAGAATTGATACCACCATAAACAATTAAACCAATAACAGTAAGTGATATTCCAATTACTATAATTTTTTTTTGAATAATTTTTTTCTTGTTTCTTTTATTAATTAATTTTTTTCTCATATAAAATTTGTAAAATTTTTTGTATTTAAAGAGTAGTTAACAAAGTTAACATATATATAAGTTAAAGGATCTCTCTGACATTCATAGCTGGTTGATTTTTTTGGAAACTAACTGTATCTATCATAATAGTTGTTATAGGGATTATATCTATAATATCCAACTAAAAATGACGGCCTAATATGTAAATAATGTTGGTTAAATTAGGAAGGATTTTAACAGATATTAATAAATTAGAAAAATAAAGAGAAGAAATGGATGCTAACTGTATGCTAACAGTATCAAACCCAAAACCATGTTCATATTATTGTAATACTCAAATTTATTAAAATGTAGCTTCTAATAAATAGGGAGATATTCAAAAAAAAGAAACATATATGTTCTAACATAGCAGGGAATAATAAGAAAATAACCTCAACTACAACAGCAAGGCCAAATACTCCTATTTATTATAAAAAAGGATATTGAACATATTCAAATTCAAAACCAAAGATGGAAGACTACTCCTTAAGATATTCTAGGCCTACTGAAATAAAATAGGTATGAATATCTTTTAGACCTTATAAGAGATTGTAATGGAAAAACACACGGAAGTCAATCTCCTATCAATAATAATGATTACAGTATAATGTTAGATTTTTAGTATGAAGTATCTAAAGGCCCAGAGGAAAAGAAGTAAAACAAAGGTTCAACAACTTGTTTCCTTTACCTCTACCAGAAACGAAGGCTGAACAAAGAAATTGATTATCAACAATTAAATAATAAAAAATTATATCAAATCTGTATCATATTCTTTGTACGTTTAGATTCTTCATCAGTTACTCTAAAGTAGACAACATTCTTGTCGAAACGGTCAACTTACTTCTTTGGAAGATAGAATTTGTCTTTATCTAAAATACCTTTGAGAGTTATAATGTTCTTGTTAATAATGCAGGTATAATTTATTATAGTATAATGAATACAACTGAAGAATGGGATAAACTATTGATACTAATTTAAAAAGTGTTTTTCTATTTACCAAAGAAGTGCTTCCATATATGAGTGAAAATAAACCTAGAGTTATTATTAATGTTAGTTCAGGAGCTGGAATGTATGGTTTTTCAAACTTATCTTCATATGGGGAAAGTAAATTTGGTATAATAGGTTTGAATGAAAGTGGCTAAACAAATTGCAGATAATCATGTAAAAAATATGGTAATATGTACTGGTAGAGTAGATACAAAAATGATAAAAGATATATTGTTAAAAAGAGATACAATCCCTCCAATAGAAATTTGATTAACCCTGAATAAGTTGCAAAAAATATATAATGTGATATTTAATCAATTATGTTACCATAATGGACAAATAATCTAGTTTATAATAAATGAATGATAGAGTATTTAGAAAATGATTCTATAGTGGTACATTTCTTTGCATGCTAGATTCTTTATATATGAAACCCTAATACATAACCGGCCCCCATGAGTGAGAATCATTTCTACTTCTAATGAATTTTATATATGAGAGAAATTTAAATAATTTCACTCACCAAAATGAAATCATTAAAATTATTATTTTACTTGATTACCTCTAGAAGGAATAGATATTATACTAGTGGTTCGTTTATATTAATAATAAGTGCAATATTAAGTATATATTTAAATTTCCAAAGTTTTAACTGTTTAACAAAATTATCAGAATATTATAATTCACAACTTGAGATCGACCCTCAAAATAATACAATTGTAGATCTACAAACAAATTGTTTTATAATAACTAACTCGTATGTTTTTTCAATTTTTGGGGTTATTATTGGAGTAATTATTATAATAATTGGATATTGGAAAAAAAAGAAAATTAAATAATTAATTAAATATTAAATGATTGTCTGGGTAAAACGATTAATGAAAAAATGTAATGAGGAAAATTTGATAATAATAATGAATACGATGCAGTTTTTATGGCAGCTGGATTATCATATGAACAAGATTGGATTCAACATTCGCCAGAACAAGAACAAGATTTTGTAATTGCTAGTTATGAAACCAGTTACCATGAAAAGACATTCAAAGTATTAGGTAAATCCAAAGAATCATGGGGGTTATAAAATTCAATAGCATTTAAAGAATGCACATGGATTAGATATTGCGCATTCATCCATACAGCATAATGAATTAATAGTCAATCGGAAGAAATAACTTTCTATATTTCAGTTTTTTGTATCTTGAATAACTACAAAATTTAAAACTATTTTATCTTTATCTAAATGGTTTCAGAATCATTTGGACTTAATGAGAGTTTAAACTAGTATTTATAATTGAACATATGATTATTCTATTGTTTGTATTTTGATAGTATTTATATAAACACAACTTTTGGATTTAGGAGGAACTAATTAAAAATTTTTTTGCAATAGATCATATTTAATCGGGAAGGAATAAAAAAATTAAATATCGATGCAGTATTGTAATTTTACTGAATTGCATCGTTTCTTTTCTCGTTTATTTTATATACTCTTTATAATATTTTTTATAATCTTCTTTTTAATTTTTTTTTCTGATTTTTTAACTAAATCTCATGGTGAATTCATTTCTGTACACAACAATTTGTTTATAATTAAAATGATATTATTATAATTACCAAAATATATTATTATGGAATCGAAGATCTAGAGTAGAATCCTGTAGGAGGGTTGTAAATTCTTGGTAGATACATAAAATCTTGTAAGAAAAGGTTTTTGCAGATTTTACAGATATGGACAAAAAATATGGCTACGAACTTAACACGGCTCTATAACGGAAATTAAGAACTGTATCATCCGTAAAACCTATACAACACTAGATAGTTTTGATTCGAATCTGGATATTGTTAATATGGAAAATGGTCTATACAATATGAGAACTGGTGAATTCACTCAACATACTCCAGACTATTATTCATTAAATCAAAAACCATTTCCATATAATCCAAAAGCAAGACCAAAAAGATTTATCAAGTTTCTTAAGGAAGTACTTTATAGTGAAGATCTATTAACTGCAATTGATATTATAGCTTTAACTTTTTTAAGATATAATCCTCATGAGCTATATATTATTTTGATTGGTGTAGGTGCAAATGGTAAAAGTGTTTATACTGGATTAATTACAAATCTACACGGTTTAAAAAATGTCAGTAATATCCCATTAAAATCACTATTAAACAATAGATTTGCATTAGCACGCTTGGAAAACAAGGATGTAAATATAGACACAGAATTATCAAGTGCTACAATCAACGATATGTCAATTTTAAAAAGATTGACTGGGAAACAGCCAATAATGATAGAAAAAAAAGGGATAGATCCTTATGATGCATATTTACATGCCAAACAGATCTTTAATGCTAACCATATGCCAATCAACTCAGATAACTCCGATGCTCGATATCGCAGAGAAACTCCTCTTACTTTCCCCAATCAATTTGAAGGTATAAAAGATGATCCGGATCTACTAAATAAATTATCTACTAAAGAAGAATTATCTGGAATTTTTAATATAATCGCCCATGTATTGAAAAATAGAATAATCAAAACTCAAAGAGTACATATAAACGAGAAAACAATAAACGAAAGACGAGAGAAAGCAGAATTAATCCATGATCCTCTGAACTCATTTATTAAAAAAGGAATTGCAAAAGATTCGGTAGATTCAGACAGCGAAACAAAAGATGATTTTCACCTCGCTTATACAAGACTTTGCAAATTTCATAAATTACCAATACAACAGAAAGAAACCCTTGGCAGTATATTAAAGAAAAAACCCTATGAATGGAAAGATGGGAAGAAAACAATAAGCAAGGAAAACAGGAAAACAGTTTGGAAAGGAATACGACTCAAGGACAAATGGAAGAATGATGGTGTCTTTTTACAACAAACGATTGATGGAAAATATAAAGATGAAGAAGATGAAAGTATTTAGCTTCATAAAAAAAGTGTCATGGCTGTCCAGGGTGTCCAGGCTTAAATCAAATAAAAAAAATATTTTTTTTATTTACACCCCACTTATGTCTTCTCTTTTCTTTGAATTTAATATTTTATTACTCTTACACTTTTATTATTCAAAATTCAATTACAACTGATTATTTATTGTTATAAACAAAAAAAAGAATGGAATTATCTATTTAGAGCTGTTCTTGCTTAACTTGTTATCTGTCTATCACTATCTAGGTTGTTAGTTAATTGTATTCCATATCATAGGAATTTTCCATTGAGTAATGATTTTCATATCCATATTCATCTTCACCATGATAGTTATTTTCATATCCGTAATCATTTCCATAATCAGGTCTTGGATAGTCTGGTTTCTGTTCTTCTTGTTCTCCAAAGATTACTGCTCTGTCATTCTGTACTTCTACTAGACTAACACACACTACAGGGCTAGTTGATGGGCCTTCGACTTCTAATAGAAATGATGCTACAAACTGTATGTTAGTTCCAGGAGTAATTTCAATTTGTTCTGTACTATCAGGAGCTGAAGATGGTAAATCTTTTACTATTATTGTTTTTCCATTGACAAATACTTGTCCTAATTCTTCTCCACTTAGAGCATCTATAGAAGGTCGATCTCCACAATTAGCATTACTACCTAAGACCGCATAGTGATTATGTAGAATGGGATTGTTAGGGTCTCCTTCTTGTGCATCAGCATCTAAAAGACCAGCATGTGAAGTAGTTGCAATAACATTTAATTCTGTGCCACCTGTTTCATTCGTTACTGCAGTAACAACTCCATATCCAAAAGGTGCAACCATTTCATCTTCTGGAAGAAATCCACCTATTTTATAAATGATATCTGCTATAGAATTGGTTTCTGTCATTGGATCTTGTTTAATTTTTACTATTGTTTTTTCTAGGTCTAGATAATCGTTTGGTTGTTGTTGTGGTGCAGCAAAAGATGCAGTCAGTGGTGAAGATAAAATCATTCCAACTGCAAAAAGAGATAATATTCCAGTCATTATAGTTAATTTCGCCATGTGTACTACAGTCTTATTTAGTTTTTATATGTGATGTAGAATATTACACAATTCATATTATATTATATCATTTTATAATATAAATAAAATTAATGTTAAAGATAATGAATAGTAAAAGTATTACATATTTTATATCTTTAAAACAATTAGATCTTATATTGATTAGACGAGTTAAAAATTTTGCTTTGAGAAATTTTGAATTGCAGTTATAATGATTAGACATAAGAATAACTAATTTTAGTTGGGTCAAATAATCGACAATTGTTATATAAATTCAATATAATATTTAACGATCCTACAATTGGAGATGATAATAGCAAATCATTAACTAACCTCTATTTTCAATTCAATTCTCTACTTCTATTCTTTCTACTACTGTTTCTTCTTCTTTATGTTATTATCAAATTATGTTACAATTAATGGTAGTTTAATCAAACACTAATAGACATAAATGATAAAGTAATAACAGATATAATTTTCAAAGCACAAGGAGATATTCCTAAACACAATCCAGGAATTGATTGGGGATATGGAATTATAACAGTA
>DASVEV010000270.1:0-2914 GCA_036380415.1 Nitrososphaeraceae archaeon | reverse complement strand
AGTCGAATCCTTTACTATTATATATGATAATGTCAGCCTTATTTAATTCTGAAATCTTTTGAGGAGAGGGTTCCCACTCGTGAGGTTCTACTCCAAATGGTATGGCAGTAGAGAGTTGAATTTTTTCCCCTCCTATCTTTTTTGTAAATTCGTACCATGGATAAAATGATGCTACTACATTCAGTTTCTGTAAACTTGATTTATCTGATATATCAGGCGATTCTTCAATCACTGGATAGACATACATAATATTGTAATAAAGTATAGTAATGATAATCATAAATAAATAGTACATAGTATCAAAGATAAATTTACAGTTATATATTTTAATTTTTCACTATTAGGTATACTACATAAGTAATGCCATTGTATAAATATCAAGTGTTACACTTTATAATTTCATTATTTAAGTCATGAATTACAAACTTATTTAAGTTATCTTAAATTTTATTTTTTATATGAAATATTTCGATGCACATATACATTTAACCGATGACCACTTTTCAGATTACATACATCACATCCTTCCTTCGTTAAGGTCTTTAAAAATTAAGGCATGTTCTGTAACTGTGGATCTCACAACTTCTAAAAAAAGTTTAATCTTATTTAATAATCAAAAGGATATAATAACTCAATTCATTGGAATTCATCCCCAATTTGCACTTAAAGAGAATATAGAAGAGTTCAAAGAATTTTTTACCTCTAATATAAAATATATAGATGGAATTGGAGAAATTGGATTGGATCCCTCATACCTTCTTGAAAATGAGACACAATATTCCAGCCAAAAGAAAATGTTCCAACTTCTATTGGAACTTGCTGAAAAATATAATAAACCTATTTCAATACATTCTAGAAAATCCATGGATGATATACTACAGGTACTACCATCATATAAAATTCAAAGTTCTTTATTACATTGGTTCAATGGAAATAAAAAGCATCTAAAACAAGCTATGGATATGAATATTTTTGTATCTTATGGACCTGTTCTATTATATTCACCAGATAAAAAAGTTCTCTTAAAAGAGACAAATATTGATAAAATATTAGTAGAGACAGATGGACCAGTAAAATATTCAAACTGTTTTAATTATTTGCCTTCCTCATCAATATCACATCTTCTAAGCGTAATTAAATACGTAGGCGATACCTTAAATTTAGATTTTGAAGATATATCAAATTTATTGAAAAGCAATTCAGAAAATTTTTTAGGAAAGATTATTTAAAAAAATGGGAAATGCATGCAATAAACAATACTACGTATCATAACCTACTTTCTAAAATTATATATAATATGAATTAAATATTAAAATTTGAATCAAAATTATCTTTTGCTAAGTCATATTCATTTTTATAATGCTTTATGCTCAGGAGTCCATTTAACTAATTTAAAATCAAGTCATCGGTGCTGGAGGTAAAATCTCTCTTACGGATAAAAACTTGAATGATACATCGGATTGATCCCATGTAAACACACTCTTAGGACTTCCCCATGTATAAAGTTGATCCCAACTACCGCCACATTTTTCTGGTCCATTGTTACCTCTTTCTCCAAATCCTCCTTGATCTGCGAATTCATAGACTTTTTCCCATTTACCTTCATTAGTTTTATCAATCCAAAATTCTTGTTTTACTCCTTTGTCACCTGGCAAATTATAGATAATTCCTTTTATTCCAAGCCATTTACCAACAATCGAAGGAGATAGATCTTCATCGTTTACACCAGGCGAATCTAATAAGCTAATATGCCACATCTCTTTTTTTGCTTTGATTTCTCCATCAAATCCAATGTTAAATTTGGGTGTTGCTCCTCCGCATCCTCCATGTGTGCTACTGTGATCTATAGATCTTGTATAGAAACTATATCCCAGTCCTAGATCATCAGCAGTATTCAGTTTAAAGTAACCTCCCATTTCTATATTCTTCCAATCATTTTCTTTAAACCAATGACCTGTGGCAGCTAATTCCTTCAAATTATATGTTGGCATATTTTTATCATCAAATTTACCTTTAGACTCACTGGTATATACCGAGAGTCTTACTTTATCACCTGAGATGGGAGACCAACTTGCGTCAGAATTTTTTTTAACATCATTTGCACTTCCACTGATTTCCAATCTCGGATCTGCTTTCATGGTATCCATGTTCATAAACCATTCTTCTCCTCCAGGTTTGGTCGGATAAATTTTCTTAATCCCAAATACATCTATGTCAGACTTGTCTATAGTTGTAGGCGTGGTACTTGTAGCTGTTAAGGATTGTGTAGATGAAGTTGGTGGTGTTGTTGATGTTGATGATGATGATTGTGGAGGTGAAGTTGAAGATAATGTTTTAGTTATTGTAAATTCATCTAACTTATTTCCTGCAAGATCATAAAATGTTCCGATTAACTTGTTAGAAGCATCTCTCCTTACATCAATATCGAGATGACCGAATTTCCCAAATTGTTTAACATTAAATTCAGCTTGGGGGGCACCAAGTGAATGCAGACCTGTACCGCCTGTACCTGATGTGATAAATATTGGTGCTCCTATTTCATTATAGATATTTGGATTTTTATTAACTAATATTGGTCTATCCGAATCATCTGTATTGAAAGTTAGTGGGAACGTCCTTTGATAATTATGATTATGTCCAGATAATACTAAATCTACATTATACTGATCGAATAATGGGTGATAAATGTCTCTTAGGCTTGTAAGACCTGCATGTTTAGAGGGGGAAGTATACATTGGTTTGTGGAAATATACCACTATCCAGTCAATATTCGGATCCTTGGACGCCTTTTCTAGTTCTTGTTTAACAAAATTAAATTGTTCAGAGTTTTCAGAATAGGAATCTTGGGTTGACATTACTAAGAAGAAGACATTTCCTTTATTGAATGAATAATATTGCTTATTCAATTTGAAAT
>DASVEV010000269.1:0-30675 GCA_036380415.1 Nitrososphaeraceae archaeon | reverse complement strand
TTTTCAAGACAGAACCATGAAATATGACATACTATTAAGACAATATTTAAAATATTTTTTTTTCAATTCGGTTGGAGTAATAATACAAATATCGATAGTGTACGGATTTGGAAAGACTAGTATTGATTACGGTGCGATTATTATATTTGCAATATCTATTGCTTCTATTCTAAATTATATTGTCAATAAAAAATTTATTTTTAAGAATAGCAAAGAAGTTGTGGATATACGAAATAGATTTTGGAATTAAAAAAATGTAATGTTATGTATTGTCAGGTTTTAATTTAAACATAGATAATATCTTTGAGTTATCACAACATGCAGATTTCACTATTATGAAGGTTTAACTTTGGATTGTTAATGAAAAATTAATCACATCAGTGTAGAATTTATACTTTCCAAAATCATAGAAAATTTTCAATTTAATCTGCTGTAAAGATCTTCTTTTTACTTATTTCTATTTTAATTTTTATGATAACTGCAATCGTAATTTCAAACATTGCTTTTTCCCAAACTTGAGACTGAAAAATTAAATAGGTTAAACTGGAATTAAATGTTTATATATTAGTAAAAAAGGTGGGGATTTTGGATTACTTACTAGATACTAGGATCGATTTAATTTGATCACCAATTAAATTGATTCTTTTCCAATTTATTATTTCAGATTACTAACAATGATAGTGTGGATGAGATGTCATTTAAATTTTCATTATGAAACCATAAATCCATGTCAACCAATAATTAATATTTTCTAGTTAAAATACGATTCGACAGGATAAATTAATTAAGATATAAAAACTTATATCTATAAAATTGCTAAAAAATGCACCCAATGGATGGAAAGTTCTCGAAGATGAACGAAATGTCTATTTAAATGAATATATTCAGCTATATGAAGAGTTACTGGATATAAATGGCATTAAAAAGATATACGTTAGAGGAAAAAGAAAAAACTATTCTACAGTTGTCCCATTCCTTTCTGCAGATAAAATATTAATGATTAAAAGTTACAGACATTTAGTTGATTCATTGCAATTTGAAATTCCTTCAGGATATATCGAAGATGGTGAATCTCCTAAGGATGCTGCAATTAGAGAATTCAAAGAAGAAACTGGTTATAGCGCCAATAAGATCCTATTTGTAGGAGAATATACTCTTGATTATTCTATGTTCGAACAAAAAGGGTACATATTTGCAGCTTATGACCTTGTAAAAACTCAGAAACAACATCTTGGCTTAATGGAAAGCATCAAAATTGAGTCATTAACAATAGATCAGGTCAAAGAAATGCTTTTTAAGGGAAAAATTCTAAATGCTGCATCTATCGTTGCATTGTATAGATCTATTGAGTTGCACGAGAAAAATCTGAGAAAAAAAAGTTTTAACGATTAAACTCTTTTAAAACCTTTTCAAAAATATTCAATCCTTTAGAGATTTCATCAGGCGTAATAACAAGAGGAGGTAATATTCGAATAGTTTTAAGACCCGAGGGAATAACTAATAGTTTCTTCTTAAATAGTGTGTTTATTATTTTGTCTCTCTTCTCTTGTTTATGAAATTCCACTCCCAACATTAATCCAAGTCCTCTAACATCCATTATTATATCGTGCTTATTTTTTAGTTCACTTAAGCATTTTTTTAAAAAATCCCCCGATTTATTTACTTTGTCTAACAATTTCCCTTTAGAAATAATATCAATTGTTTTTATTCCAATAGCCATATCTATTCTGCTACCACCTCCCCATGTACTAGATAAAACTCCTGGTCTGCGGGGTTCAAACTTTTTATCAAAAACTACCGCTCCAACTTGTAGTGCTTTTGCACTTGTGACGATATCTGGTTTGATACCATAATGTTGATATGTCCACCATTTTCCAGTTCTTCCTAATCCAGTTTGTACTTCATCTATAATGAGAGGTATGTCATATTTTATAGATGTATTATTGAGATTGTTTACAAATTTTTTACTTGCTACATTTACTCCTCCTTCTCCTTGAACTAGTTCTGTAATAATAAAGGAAATTTTATACTCACTAACTATTTTTTGAATTGTGTCTATTTCAGGATCATTATCTGAAATACAAAATTTTATCCTCTTTGCTGGGAACTCAGGAAAATTTGCCTTTTGAACTTCCTTGCTAAATGTAAAAGCAAGTGCACCTAAGGTTCGTCCATGAAATGCATTTATGCAAGAAATTCCTGGTAATGGCCCACTTCTTCTATAAGCAAGTTTGAGTGCATTCTCTACTGCTTCTGCACCACTATTTATAAAAAAAACTTTTGAATTGGGATGGCTAATTGAAAGTAATTTTTCAGCTAGTTGACTATGCTCTTCACAATAAAAATCCTGTCCTGCTATTTTGTGCGCGCCTATACCTCCATATCTAGTTATAATCTCATTAAGTTCTGGATGATTATACCCTAATGGACAGGAGGCAATATTAGAAGTAAAATCTAAATATTGTTTTCCATCTATATCTTCAAGATAACATCCTTGACCATTCTTAATCACTAAAGGATATACAAATGTTGAATTATAAGCAAGTTTTTTTATTTTTTTTACTATTGCTATAGATTTTTTCTTGATCATAATATTAGCATGATTATTTTTATAATTGTGAGTCATATCAATAATAATAATGGTAATTGATAATAAATTGTTTAATAAATATTAAATCTATAATATTCATATGCAATTTAGGAATGAACTAACTTATGAAAATTATATCAAAAGAAATCAAGAGAATATATTCCATAATAAATTTGATAATGCAGTTGAATCTTTAATGAAAGAATTGAATAATCAAGATTACCCTGTCATTATAAATAACGAAAAAATTTATACTAGAGATAAATATAAACATGTCTCTCCAGTCGACCGACGCATCATACTAGGATATGTTTCCAAGATATCAGATCAACTAGGCAATAAAGCTATAGAGTCATCATTCCAATCATTTAAAGAATGGAGTAAACTTGAATATCAAAAGAGGATTGGAATTCTTAAAAAAGCAGCAAATACTATCCGATCTAATAAATTTCCATTAGCTGCACTACTAACATTTGAAAATGGTAAAAATAGATATGAATCAATTGCAGATATTGATGAAGCAATAGATTTTATTAACTATTATTGTATTGATATGATCAACAATGATGGATATGTTACTAAAAATAAAACAATAGCAAGAACACAAAAAAGTATTAGTGTCATGAAACCTTATGGAGTTTGGGCAATAATATCGCCTTTCAATTTTCCTGCTGCTATTTTTGTAGGAATGAATATTGGAGCAATTATTACAGGAAATACGGCCGTTGCAAAACCAGCAAGTAATACCCCTATAATAGGATACAAGATCGTTGAAATAATGATAGAATCAGGTCTACCGCCTGGTGTCCTAAATTATATTACTGGCGATGCTGCTAAAATCGGAAGAATAATAATCAACAGCAATAAGATTGCTGGTATAGTGTTTACAGGTTCTAAAGATGTTGGATATACTCTTTATAAAAATTCTGCTAATGTAAAATCTAGACCAATAATTGCAGAATTAGGCGGAAAAAATCCTACTATTGTTACGGAAACCGCTGATTTGGACAAAGCTGCAGAGGGAGTAAGTCGAGCTGCTTTTTCCTATGGCGGACAAAAATGCAGTGCATGTTCAAGGGTTTATGTTCATAAAAAGGTAAAGAATCAGTTTATTGAGAAATTAATATTAAATGTTAAAAAAATAAATATAGAATATTCTGATAAAAGGAATTGCGATCTAGGACCATTGATTAACTCTAATGCCTTTCAAAACTTTAAGAAATATGTAAATATAGCTTCACAGGAAGGCAAAATTCTCTATGGAGGAAAAGTTATAGAAGAAGGTAATTTAAAATATGGATATTACGTTTCTCCTACGATAGTAAATGAAGTATCTTCTAATAATATCCTTTTAAAGAAGGAGTTGTTCTTGCCGTTTCTATGTATTAATGAATTCCACCAATTTTCTGAAGCTCTCGATCTGTGTAATAATTCTGAATACGGATTAACAGCTGGAATTTATTCGAAAAATAAAAAAGAGATAAATGATTTTGTAAATAATATAGAATCAGGAGTTGTCTATGTAAATAGACATAAAAGTTCAACAACCGGGGCTCTTGTTGGGAACCAATCTTTTGGAGGCTGGAAAAATTCTGGTATCTCGGGAAAAGGAACAGGAGGGAAATATTATCTTACACAATTTATGCGGGAACAAAGTCAGACAATAGCAGAATAAATAATAATTTTTAATATTTTGATTTGTTATGGATAATTGATGCGTTTTTGATATCTTATCTCTACTAGAGTTATTGTTGGTGTTGTTGTTGTTGTTATTGGCTTATTATTATCTTTTTTCTTTGGATCATGTTAAAATATATACTTATAAATCGTGGTATTCAACAAAATTCTAATGAATCTAAAAAGACCTGTAGGAATAACGATAATTTCTGTCTTGATAATTCTCAACGGTTCATTCCTACTCTTCAGTGGAATAGTGGCTTTTATTCTTGCCTCAAATTTTGCTGCTCATTTTGATACCTTAGATCTGAGTCCTTTTATATTATCGGAAACAAATAATACTAATTTTAGTAATAATGATCCTAACATTATCAAAAATTTTAATTACTTTATTTATTTTATAGCTGTTACTATAACTCTATTTTCCTTAATTCATTTAGTTATAGCTTACGGGCTTTTAAAAGGCAAGTCGTGGGCACGTAGTACTACTCTAATACTATCTTTTATGTCAACAATAGGTAACATTCTATTGATTCTGATAGTGGTAAGTTGGTTCCCTATAGCTGGATCAATTTCTAGTATTCAATCTATATTCGTTGGAAATATTTTGACTATAATAATAAATATTTTAATAATATATTATCTTTTTAAAAAAGAAGTTAAAGATTATTTCAACTTTATGTCTAGCAAAAGATCATCCTTTACCTCATCTTTTGATGACTTACGGTAAATAAATAAGTGATGATTTCTTGATTAGCTAATCATTGATTTCGTTATCTCACTATGAACTATTTCTTTTACTTTCTTATCAATCTTTAATGAGAGTTGTTGACTCTCATTATTATTTAACTGTGATAAATTATTAATAAAATCTTTTTCCCATACATTTCCTGCTTGTACTTGGTTGCCACTTGAATCTATTCTAAACGTATTTCTTAGTGCAATATGAGCAAAATCATTATTTAATGAACCGTGAAAATGCCAAATAAATGGTGGTATACTAATAACATCTCCATCCTCAAGTATAATTGTTTCCGAAGATGCCTCAAGATTTTCAATAACATTTTCTTGAAAAAGACACAAAATTCCTTTTCCATTTGTCGTAATCAGAATTTGTTCAGTTTCATGAAAATGTAAAGTAGTTAAAGCACCTTTTTTAAAAAAAACATGGTACATTTCATGCGCAACAGAATTATTTTTATTTAAAACTTCAATCATGATTACCTCTCCTCTAAAATAGTCCTTATTGATCTCTTTTTTTTTTGAGAAAAATATATTTTCTTTAAACAATGTTCTAACCTTGATTTTTAATTATATATTTCTAAGCCTTATATTAAAATAGTAAAGTAAAATATAATAATGACTAAATAATCTTGATACTTATAATTTTCCTACGAATATTAGATATATAATTACTTTAGTTTATTCTATCTATCGCAATCAATCAAAACCAAATTACTTTTGAAAATGAGAATAATATTAACTTAAACCTAAACTATATAAATAATTAAGTAATATTGTATGAGTAAATGAAACTATTATTATAATCGAATTTTATAAAATATGTAAGTGATTTATAATACTTATTTTGTTTATATTTTGGATTGATTAAAGATTAAGGAAATAGTTTTGTTTGAATAAGTTACAAATTATAAATTGTTAACACTTTCTTTGTATTATAATGATCGTATCCTTGATGAGAACTTATATATAATTGATAGAATGATATAGATATATAATTATAATCCATCGGCACAGGTTATACTTCTAGTGGTAAAGAATGATTACTCCGCCAGTTTATTATAATTTATAATCAAAAAGTTGAAATAATGATCATTGATCATTGAGTTGATATGCATTATTCTAATGTTGCTAATATTCATGAATCAAATATTGTATTATTGGGAGTACCTGATGAATCAAAATCTAAGGCGTCGAGAAAAGGAACAAGAAATGGACCTAATCAATTACGAAAAGCGCTATTGGCATCAGAGAATTTTAAGCGCTCCGGTAAAATCATACCAATATGTCCAATAAAGGGGAGCTTATCTACAAAAAAAGTTTTAGATATAGGAAATGTACAAAGGGAAAATTTATATTATCAAATTTCTAAACTTATTTCTCAAAGTAAAATTCCGATTGTTATAGGAGGAGATCATTCCATAACTACCACTACCTTACGTGCAATAAAAAACAGTACTAAAAAAGAAATTAATTTGATTTATTTTGATGCTCATCCTGACTTTGTCACATCTACTAACGATTACTATGGATCAGTTGTCAGTGATTCTCTTGATTGTATAAATATTAAGAGAAGTGTGTTTATAGGTATTCGCGCATGTGAACCAGAAGAGGTATTTAATATTGGGAAATATGGAGCAAATATTATTGATCCAATTGACATTCAAGAATATGGAGTAAAAAAAATTCTCCAAAAGATTATTCAATTATGTATAAACAGGTCCGATAGTAATATTTATATTTCCATAGATTTAGACTGTTTAGATCCTGCTTTTGCACCAGGAGTTTCAGTACCCACTCCATGTGGAATTAATCCACTAGAGTTGACTTTTTTCATCCAACAAATATTAAAAAAAACTAAAATAATTGGGTGTGATATTGTCGAATTGTCTCCTTCTTTTGATATTAATAATATTACTGCTAACTTTGCTGCTCGATTATTTAAAGAAATTTTAGGTTCTATTATGGTATAATCTAAACTTTATATTAGTAACAAACTTACATTAATTCTTTTCTCAAATATAAAGAAAGTTGAAGATGGACATTTTTTAGTAAATAATTAATATGTTCTATAATGAATACCCTATTTATTTAATCTATACTACAGTATTGTAGGCCTTAGATAAATATAAAAAACAATTATATACCAATTCGATGGTATTTAAAAATATGAGTTACATTTGATCCCTTGAACAACTGATGAAGGTTGCGTATGTATCTCTTTATCTAATTTGCTCTCTACTTTAACATAGTATCTTATATGATCAGTCTTAACAATTTCTTAAAGTCGATAAAGTTGAATATTGATTAAAATGCTATTTAATATGCTCTATACTCATTTCCAAGAATTTCACTGGCGATTTTTAATTCTAAAACTTCATTTGCTCCTTCGTATATTGTTGTTGCTCTCGAATCAAGGAAATGCCTTGCAACCCTTGACGTCTTTTTATAACCTTCCGAACCAAATATTTGTACTGATCTATTTGCAACATCAACAGAAGCGTTTGTAGCATAATATTTGGCAATTGCTGAAAATCGATCGCATTCATTCCTTAGATCAGAATATTTTTTGTTTTTTCGATTAATTTTGAAAATCCATCCCTTATCTTCACTTTTTAAACTTTCCAAGTAAATCTGAAGTTGTTGTCTTATTGTTGCAGCTTTATAAACAAGCCATTTTGTGCTCTCTAAAGCTACAATTATTTTAGAGATGTGTTGTTGCACCAATTGTTTCTTTGCTAATACCGTTCCATGTTGACTTCTAATTTTAGAATATCTTATAGTCTCATTTAAACAATCTTTCATCACTCCGAGTGCACCTGCAGCAACACTCAATCTACCATCTATCAAAGCGCTAAATGCTATGCTTAATCCATTACCAGATAATCCAAGCAAATTTTCTTTTGGAATTTTACAATTATTGAATTCTATTATAGCATTCTTGACAGTTAAGAGTCCAACTTTATTTTTAATCTCTTTTATCCTTATTGCTGGTGAATTTAAATCTATAATAAATGCAGAAATTTTCTTATCGCTTCCTTTTTCTTTAGCATATGTAGTTATTGTTTTTGCGAATGTTCCATTACCTACCCAGTGTTTTTTTCCAGATAAAATGAAGTGATCTCCTCTTTCCTCAAATTTTGTTTCTATTAAAGAAGGATCACTTCCAGCATTAGGTTCTGTCAAAGCAAAAGCCATTATATCTGTGCCTTTAGTAGTATTAGGCAGGAATTTTTGTTTTTGTTCGTCAGTTCCCCAGTTTTGTAATATCATTTGTCCAATAGATGTATGACATGAAAAAAATGTTCTCATGGAACTTCCTTCTTCACCAATTCTTTCTAATGAAAGTAAATAACTTAAAATATCATATCCTAAGCCACCATATTCTTTTGAGATAGGGCAACCAAGCATTCCTATTTTATTGAAAAGAGGAATAAGCTTTTCATTAAGCGAGTCTTTAAGGTAGCTTTTTTCCTCCTCTTCTCGTAATAATTTGCAAATACGGTCGATTTCTTTTAAAAAAGTTTTCTGATCTTCAGATAAGTCAAATTTCATTCGGGAAAGGTTAGAAAAATGATGATTGTCCTTTTTCATTTCACAAAATGTATATTACAATTAATAAAAATAAATGTTTTAAACAATAATAATAGAAAAATTTGTCACTTTATTAAAGAAATCTATTATAAATCTTAATTTGAAAGATCTAAACTATACCTCTTAGTTACAACATAATTGAAGATTTGGTAAAAGGCTGCTGGAATGAAAGTACCAGGGATTGTATTAACGAATTCTAACTTTTTCGGGCTGAACATCAAAAGTTTCATATCAGAAATACTATGATACATGATAGTAGGTGTAATCTTTTATTCTATAAAATATTTTTTCATTATTTTCGGCATGTCTAGATTGGTTAACCTTTCAAATTCTTTTTGATGTTCATTTTTTAGATGGCGTATAGCAAATCTAACCTTTTCACCACATAATTTGCATTTGGCCTTTCCAAACATGATAGATCAGCTTGATATGCAATACTTAACTTTTGTTATTATGTTATCTAAAATTAAGATACATTGAGATTAAAAATACATTATTGTTCGTAAATGAGTTTAGGTATTTTCTATTCTAAATCATTATTATTCTCTTGTGGTTGTTTTTATTTCACTAACAATTTCATCTTTATCTTCATATTTTCTTTGTTGTGGTAACATAATATATACACAAGCTCCTCCACACATTGTACATGGAACATTATTTCCTTCATGTTGGCCTTGTCTATTATGAATCCTCTCGGCTTCTTCTGGATTTATAGAAAGTTCTATTTGTTTTTGCCAATTTAAGGTTCTCCTTGCTTTTGTTATTTCTCTATCCCATTTGATCGCTTTGTCTCTCATTTTTACTAAATCACCGGCATGAGCAGCAATTCTATATGCTATCAATCCTGCTTTAACATCTTCGACATTTGGCAGAGAGAGATGTTCTGCTGGGGTTAAATAACATAAAAGATCAACACCTTCTGAAGCTGATACTGCAGCGCCTATTGCACTTGCAATATGATCGTATCCTGCTGCAATATCGGTAACTAATGGGCCAAGTACATAATAGGGAACTTCTCCAATTAGTGATTTTGCCAATCTAACATTTGCCGCCACTTCATTTAATGGAACATGACCAGGTCCTTCAACCATAACCTGTATATCATATTCATGTGCTTTCTTGGATAATCTAGCTACATTTATCATTTCTTGTACTTGGAGCTCATCATGGGAATCTAATATCGATCCTGGTCTTAAAGCATCTCCTAAGCTAAAAGTTACATCATATTTTTTAGCTATTTCGCACATATAATCAAAGTGTTGAAAATATGGGTTTTCTTTATCATATTTTAACATCCAGGCAGCTGTGATTGTTCCTCCTTTAGATACAATACCTGCATGTCTTTTCACTTCTAAAACTCTTTTTGCTATTTCTTTTGTTATACCTGAATGAATGGTAGTGTAATCTACCCCATCTTTGGCGTGTTTTTCAAATGCATTCAAAAAATCATCTTCAGTTATATTTAAAGGATTTTTGTATTTTTCGACACCATAGGCATAGGCTTGATAAATAGGAACAGTTCCAAAAGTAATTGGTGCTGCTTCTAAAAGTTTTTCCCGGATCAAATCCAAATTTCCACCATCAGAGAGATCCATTATAGTATCTCCACCATATTTGACTGCGACTTTGGCCTTTGCAACTTCTTCGTCTAAGTTTTGATAGAGGGTGGATGTTCCAATATTCACATTAACTTTGGTTTTTAGTCCCTTTCCAATGCCAACAACTTTTATTTCTTGTTTTCTTATATTATTTTTGGGTATAATAATAGAACCATTTGCTACTTTCTGAATTAAAAAATTTATATCTATATCTTCATCTTTTGCAACCCGGAGCATTTCCTCTGTCGGAACCCCTCTTCTTGCACTGGTCATTTGGGTGCACATTTTATTCTATTAAATATAGAACAAATGAATATAAAAGAATGTCTCTTTCTTGTCTAGCGAAGGTTTTGAAATTACCATTCAATCACAATTTAGTCCATTAATTGTAAACTTACATATACTATTATGCATCCATTACAAAAAATAACTTTAATAAAAATAGGTTATAAAATATATCATGAGTTTTTTTTTCAAAGACAACTATTTCGACAATAAATTTTCTTATTCGTATCATAATGAACCTTTCCTATTAGAAAAACTTCTTTTTAGATTATCTAAGAAATGGATTGCTGGATATAGCATAGATGATGCGTTAAATTATGCATTTGATGCAAATGAAAGAGGTTTAAAATGTATAATTAATTACCTCGGAGAGGATTTAAAAAATGCAGAAATGGTAAAAAAAACTGTAATAGAATATAAAAATCTCATAAACAAAATGAAAGTAAGAGGTATTGAAGGATCAATTTCAATAAAACCCACACAAATTGGTCTCTCCTTGGATCTAAATTTCTGTCTCAATCAATTATTAGAAATAACCTCAATTGCAAAAAAAAATAATATTTTTATTTGGATAGATATGGAATCGTTCGAGTACGTTCAACCTACTTTGACAATTTATCAAAAGGCAATTGAAGAAACAAAGGAGATAGGGATAGTACTACAATCCAATTTAAAAAGAAGTTATTCTGATTTGATGAAATTATTAATATACCGTCCTAATATAAGATTAGTAAAAGGCGCTTATCATGAAAAAGAGGAATATGCATACCAAACGAAACATGAAATAGATAATAATTATGTCGAAATGGCGAAACTCTTATTTTCGAAAAATGATGAGATTCAAGAAAAGCATATTTTTGCGATTGCAACTCATGATTCTAATATAATTCAAACATCCTTACATCTATTTTATTTATATCGTTTAAAAAAAGAACATTTACAATTCCAATTTTTAAAGGGAATTCGTGAAAAACTAAAAATTAAATTATTATTAAAAGGATTTAGTGTTCATGAATACGTACCTTACGGTAAAAATTGGCTTCCTTATTCCATTAGAAGACTACGAGAACGAAAAAGTAATATAATTCTATTAATGCGTTCATTAATTTCCTCTTGATTAAACATTAATTATTTAAATTTTATAGTCTTAATATTTCCACCGTTTGCAGATACAGTAACTCTATCAAAATTCAATTCATCCTTTTCGGGTGTTATAAATATTGCACTGAATGGTCCGATATTTCCAAAAGAATGCATTTTGCCGTTTTCACCAAATTGTACCATAACATCTTTGATTTCCTGGGGACTGTTATTGTTTACCTTTACACTTATTGTTTTGACTGAATGCATCGCATCGTTTCTTTCAACAATATCTATGTTTAGGCCTGCTCTTGGAATAAAAACTGATAAAACAACAATCGCAACAACTACAATACCGCCGAGCATAATATATTTTATTTTTTTCTGATTTAGTCTTAGAGGTGGCGTTCTGCCTGAGTCATTGTCCCATCTTCCCACATTATGATATATTATTACATTATAATAAAGTGAATGTTTAAATCATAGTTATTCAATCTTTTTCTTTTTTATGTCATTATTAATTTGTTTTCAGTAAACAAATTTAATTAATAACCTTTTTAAATTCATATTGATGCATAGTTCCGATGACTCTCAATCAATGTATATTCATGAAATCATGAGTAAAAATGTCGTAAAGATAAATTCTGATACATCAGCCTTAGAAATATCAAAAACCATGGTAAGAAGGAGAATTAGTTCAGTGGTTATTATCGATAACAATAACAAGATTATAGGAATAGTTACAGAGAAAGACCTAATAAAAGAAATATGTGCAAAAGATCTACTTGCAAATACAATAACGGCAGGTAAATTAATGTCTTCTCCTTTGATAACAATCAGCAAATATTCTACAATAAATGATGCAACAAAACTAATGGTAGAAAAAAGAATAAAACATTTGGCAATTCATGAGAATAATGATATCATTGGAATACTTACCACATATGATCTCATCAATGTTTTAAGAAATAAAATTAAATCTATGGATTTAGACTCTAATCTATTAGATGCAATTTCAATGGCTGATATTCCTTTAGAAGAAGGTGGATTTTCCCTTCCATTATCTGAAGATGAATTAAAATAATGAGAATAAATAAAAACAAAGTTAATGGTTCATTTTTCTTTATAAATTTATATCCTCTTCTATAATTAATAAAAACGTTATACCCAGACTTTATTAATTAATAAATACTTTAATACATATTATAAATAATGGATATAGATAATCACACAGACGAAGAAATAAAAAAATTCTATAATTTAAAAAATATAGCAGTAGTAGGTATGTCCAAAAATGAAGAAAAGCCTTCTCATTATGTCCCTAAATATTTAGTTCAAAATGGTTATAATGTTATACCAGTAAATCCTACAACTGAGGAAATCCTAGAAAGAAAATCTTACAAACTTGTTTCCGAAATTAAAGAAGATGTTGATATTGTAGATGTATTTCGAAAATCAGATGATATTATCCCAATAGTAGATGATTTATTAAAGAAAAAGGGAATAAAGTTAATATGGTTACAAAAAGGAATTTTTAATCAACGTGCAGAAGAATTGGCAAAAAAAAATGGAATCGATTTTGTATATAATAGATGTATGTTAGAAGAACACAAAAGGCTGTTTTCAGAAGGAAGTTGAATGTTAAACGCTTGTTGATCACACCATGACTGCAAGAACATCTTATATGTTAATATAGTAGCCTGTGCCAGTTTTCAATCTTACCCATTTAATTATATATAAATACTAATAATTAATTCTCAATTCAAAACACTGATAATTCGAACGTCTTATAGTTAAATATTCTATATATATGGAAAGGATTATTATTCTAATCCTATTTTTTTATATAGTGTAAGTAATGATATTATATTTGATAATTTTAGGTCTAATTATTCTTTTTTTTGGAATTATATTTTACCTTCAAAGCAAATCTTTAGTAGGACCTAAACGCTCTTTTATGTACAATAATTCAAATTGGACTATTAATGGATTTGTTGTAATTCTTATAGGAATATCTTTGTTAGTACTAAGTTTTTTTACTTTATATTGATGAAAAGGTACATCCAACAATAAAATATTTGAATGTGTATTCAAAGAGCGAATATATCTTTAGCAGCTGCTCTATCCATTTTTACATTACTTTTTAAATAAACATTCTTAATTTCAAAGTTAATGAACCCGTATTATGTTGAATTATTATTGAGAAATAATGAAAAATACCTCTTTACGATTTTAACATTAGCAACTATTACTATAGTGGGAATTACTATAGAAAAAGCATATCCTCAATTGGACGATTCACAATTGAACGATTCACAATTGAATGGTCCTGCAATGGACTCTCAAAAAACCAATGGAGAAACAACATCATCAGAAGATAAATTTACTCCAAAAATGTATGTGAAAATTACATCTCATAAAAATGCTGACAAAGTTCCTGCGGGCGAACTTACTATCAATGGAACATCAAGTGATACAGCCTCTAGGGATTGCATAGTAGAAGTAGATTGGAATAATGAAAAACCATCTCAAATAGTCAAGCCTACAGGACCAGGTGGCTCTAGTGATTTCTCGACATGGACATTTAATTATACAAAAGAATATCGAGAAATAGAAATAGGGCCAAATGAGCTAACTTCTAAATTAACTTGTATCAACCCTGGACCCCTAACAAAATGGTTCAGTGTTACATTAACAGGGGAACAACCACCATTTCCGAGAGCTTTACCTATTCCTTAAAATTTTTTTAGTATATTCTCTATCTATCATGATGAAAAAAATATAAATCAATTTTGCTGCTCTAGATAACATTATATTGAATTTTAAATATTTCTTAACTTCGAGCACTAATTATGCTCTTTTAAAACAAGAAAAATACGTTATATTCTCCATTTTTGTTATTGCTTTCATCATCAGATTTTATGGTTTGGGTGATTTAGCACTTAATAATGATGAAGCAATATATGCTGGACAGGCAGCATCGCTTGCCGATTATAGTGAATATCAGGAACAATTTTCTATATTCAGAGCTCACCCCTTATTACTGCAATTCATGATTTCTATTGCATTTTATTTTTTTGGGGTACATGAATTTACTGCCCGGATCGTTCCTATGCTTTTGAGTTGTGGTATAGTTGTTATATCTTATTTTATTGCTAAATATCTGTATAACCAACAAACGGCCATAATATCTTCGATTATCATTAGTTTGCTTCCATATCATATATCAATATCCAAACAGGCACTCGTTGATGTTTCAATGTCATTTTTCTTTGCTCTTGATCTTTTATTAATTATCTTATATTATCGGAAAAATACAGTCTTACTTCTGTATGGAATAGGAATCACCACTGGTCTTTGCTTTCTTTCCAAGGAAATTGGCATTATCTCTTTTGCTATTTCTATTCTAAGCTTAATTATTATAAATAGGAAAGTAATATTTAAAAATATACTCGTTGTTACTTTATCTTTTATTGTTGTAGCTTCTCCATATTGGATTTCTTTTATTACTTTAGAAGAAGCACGTATATCTATATTAGAATATATTGAATGGCAAAGCTCTAGACCAGCAAATCATGATACTTTTTATTATTTTCATATTATAACCAGCGAAATTTTAGGCTATGTTTTAACTTCGTTACTTTTACTTGCGTATGTATATGTCATATTTAGCAGAAGGAATTGGAACTTTTCGCATGTCTTGCTTCCTTTTCTATGGATTGCTATTCCCCTAATTTTTTTTCAAATGATTTCGGTTAAAGGATACCATTTTCTTTTTTCGATTACACCATTTCTAGTTATTTTCAGTATTTCCTTTCTTTCAAGAGATTGGATTAAGAAGATTTCAAGGAAGGAGATTTTGCTAATTGGGATAATTCCATTGGTATTAATTTCAAATAATTATATCATCAATGGATATTTTTTGTTTATTTCCCATAATCCTGTCTTGGGTTCAGAATCCCTATTTCATATGAAAGATGCGGCTATGTGGATTAAAGAAAATACCCCGAAGAATTCGACTATTCTCACTCTGTATACTCACATGTCCAATATAATAAAATTTTATTCGCAAAGAGATTCAATAGCAATTCAATCAAATAATAATCCATCCTATCAAAAAATTGAAAATATAGATATGCCGATCTTGGCTAAGAAAATAAACTATATTGTTTATGAAAAAATTCAAATTGATAATGGGAAATTTTTAGAAAATAAAGCAATAGAGCTTGAAAATTACGTCAGAAAGTATGATGGAGTTCCAGTTTATTCTAATTACCAAAATTACAGTTATGTAGAAAATAATAAATTTTTATCAATTCCAGCGATAATAGTATATGAATTTAAATGATGATATGATCTTCATTTAGATTTAATAAAAGACAATTATTTAATGAATGATATCCAGGATCTAAAATGATATTTAAAGCTCTTTATTTCATACTGTTGGTTTTTTTCTCCTTATCAATTAGTGGTATTGTTTTTGTTATTACAACAGTCTATTCTCATGAAAATACTGAATTTTCTCAAAAGAATAAAACACCTATTGATCATGTGATTGTTATTTCTCAGGGACGGAGAAGCTTTGATAATTATTTTGGAAGCTATGAAGGAACTAAGGGCTTTCCTAAAAATATGGGTATACCAATAAACCCTTTTGAATTCTCACCTTCCTTCCAAAATTTTACTATATCATTGAGTTTTCATAGTAATACTTTTAATGATGGCCCAGAAAGATTTCTTATAAACAAGGGAGGAATAGGAAAAGAAACTCCCGGAAATAATTTAAACTTTGGAATATGGCTTAATGAAAAAGGCCATTTAACAGGAGGTTTCGAAACAAAGAAAGGAGATGATTTTTTTGTAGTATCAAAAAATAAATATGAGGACATTAATTGGCATAAAGTTTTATTAACATATGACAAGTCATTATTAAAATTATTTATAGATAATACTTTGCAATCCGAGATAAATACTAAAGGAGCAATTCCAGATGACAATAACTTGCCCATTATTAGATTAGGAGCAAATTTTTTAAAACAAAATAATTTTTATGTTGGTAGTCTAGATAACATTTTACTCTGGAATAGATCATTAAATGCAAATGAAATTTCCTCATTTTTTACGAATAATACTATTCCCTCAGGCTCAGTTGTAGACGTCGGGTTAAGTACTACTAATTTTTATAATGAGGATAAAATTTCTTCTTTAAATTTCAATGGGACTAATTATTTTGATTTAAAAGTAACCCCCAATATCACGGAAGGATTGATAGAACCATTTCATTTAGAAAATACCAAAACACCAAATTTAAAATATGGACCGCTAGTTTATGAGAAATCTTACAATTATGGGTTTATGGATGGGTTTATTTTTGCTCAAAATGATAACCAGACTAAATCAAAGGATATTCAAAAGTCTGACAATCCTACTATTGTAATGGGATATTATAACAATAGTGAAATTCGCTCATATTGGGACCTTGCTTCAAACTTTGTTCTAGCAGATAATTTTTTTGGTGCTTCCTCACAAACTGACTTAACAAATAATTTGTATTTATTTACTGCAGAAGAAGGTAATTTTAAAAAATATGTGCCTCCAAGAGGCTTATCTATTAATTCAACAATATTAGATTTATTAGAAAAAAAACAAATAACATGGAAAGTTTATGTCGAAAACTATGATTCTAATCTAAATTATACCAATGAGGATGACTCTTCCAAACGTTATCTTACTTTGAATCCTATCCTTGGAATCCCTAGATTTGTGGACAATGCTACACTCAACGAAAGGATACAAGATTTGACTAACTATTTCCATGATCTTAAGAATAATTTCCCCTCTGTCTCCTATATTATTTTACCAGATAGTCATGAAAGCAGTCCAAAAGATATTTTGAAGGGCCAAGAATCAGTTATTTCTTTAATTATTTCTTTAATGGAAAGTAAATACTGGAAAAATAGTGTTTTTATCTTAACTTATAGTGGTTCTGGTGGTTGGTATGACCATGTTCCTCCTCCGATAAATTCAGAATATGAACATGGTTTTAGGGTACCAACACTATTCATTTCTCCCTATTCTCACAAGGGTACGGTAGATTCTACTTTCTATGACACCCTATCAATTTTAAAATTCATAGAATATAATTTTAATCTAAACCCCATCGACAGTCGAGATTCACTATCTAATAATATTTTACCCGCTTTTGATTTTAATAAACCACCACGAAATTCAAATGAAATTGTATCCAAACTACTAGAAAATTATCAATCAAATATAACCAACACTAAACCTGTTATTAAGGAAAATATTTCTTTTACATTTAATATTTATTTGACAGTATTAGTATGTATTATATTATTTTTTTTTATTCTTGCGATTTATTACAAAAAATCAAATCCTTCCATATAACATCACTTCTAGATTATGTATTGTTATTACATGCTGCTATTTGATAAAACTCATTACCCACACCAGGTATTATATAACAATTATAATAAATTGGATAATTTAAAAAAAGGTATTTTCTATTAAAAGTATGTTGATACATTTAAATGGTATTTAAATCAAGTTTAGTAACTTATTATTTTAACTCCTTTCGATCCATTTAGAACATCAGAAAAAATTAATTATATCTTTTGTTGCCATTTTAAAATTTACTTTGACTGAATAATTAAATAAATACATAAATAAAAATTCTTAATTTTCGCTTCTTAAAATTGATGATTCCTTTATTCAAATTTTGTCAAGTCACATTCGGAAATAATTATAATTTCTAATTAGAACTATAATTTATCATTTAATATCTGTCTTAAGTTCAGTATTACTTAAACCACAACTATTACATTTAAAAACTGTTAATTTATCAAATTGGTTTGCTTCCATTTTTCCTCCACAACAAGGACAATTCATATTCTTATGAATGAATTTAAGATATAAAAATCAATAAGTTAAATCGTTTTTTAAAATTGATACTTGTGTCTATGCTGTTGTTGAAATTTAAAATATATAAAATAAATCTACTGTAATTCCAGTTTTTTATATTCGTTAATTGCTTGTGTTTCATTATTAAATGCCTTTGAAAGAAGGTTTATTGATATTTGATTTTCAGTTAGATTGCCAGTTATAAGATACTTATTATAATGGACGTAGCTCTCCAATTCGTTTTGAATTGAATCAATATAGTTATTGAGAACAGGTTTATAATCTTGTTGTACTGTGGTTTTGTTAGCAGAGGATATTATCTCTTTTAGATTATCAATATATTCTTGAGTTTTATTTACCTTTGTTACATTATTATTCATTGATAGGTTCAAAATTGCGATTTCATTTTGATAATTGTTGGAGGCGATATTTACTCTATTAAATAATGATTCTATAATTTTTTTTGATTCCTCAATAACTCTATTTGTATGTGAACCTTGGTCATGGAAAAAAGCAAAAGCATTATTAAAGAAACCTATAAAAGTTAAAATAATAAGTGAAATGTATATTATTTTAACTCCATTAAAAATTTTTTTATCTTTCATTTAATTTAGAGAAAATTTCATATATTTAAAAGTTAGCCGGTTCGCTTTTTTCTTAATTATTTAAAAGTTCTTTATAATCAATTCAGAATGGTTTTTTCTTTTATCTGCGTTACTATTAATCGATCGAAGGGTATTGAGAGATATTGTATTCTCCTTGAATGATGAATACAAATCTCTAATAAATGCAGTATCGGAATTGCTTAATATTATTTTACATTTTTTTTTATCTAATTCATTAAAAAAATCAGCTAATCTTTTTTGTTCCATATAATCAAATCCATAACTAGTATAATTTGTAAAATTTGAAGTTTTATTTAAGGGGTAATAGGGGGGATCTAAATATATAAAATCATTTTCTTTGATTTTTATAATGGCCTTCTGGTAATCGTAATTTTCTATAATTGTATTTGTTAAATTCAGAATTTTACTTACTATATTTAGCTTTTCCTGATCACAAATTTTTGGATTTATATAACTTCCAATTGGAACATTAAACAAACCCTTCTTATTGACTCTGTATAAACCATTATAACATGTCTTATTTAAGGTAATAAACCTAGCTGCTTTCTTAATACTATTGAACCCAAAATTTTCATCTCGTAATTCATAATAAAATTTTTTTGAATCCTTATAATATTCGATTTCATTGTATTGTAATTCTTTAATAAGATCTTTTAAGTTATCTTTTATGGTTTTATATACATTTATCAATTCAGGGTTAATATCAGATAGATGTGCTGAGGAATTCCCTTTAATTTTAAAAGAACTTACCAGATAAAAAAATAATGCGCCACTTCCTATGAAAGGTTCAAAATAATTATTAAATTCTTTGGGGATAAAATTTTTTATTTGAGAAATTAAACGTGATTTTCCTCCTGCCCATTTTATAAATGGATGACAGGTTCCATAAATATTTTTAGCCAATTGATTGCCGGGAGATATATTATCAAAGATTTCCATTAGGACTCATCCATATTTTTATCAAATATGGTTCTTCTTATTATCAAGTAAAATAAATATTATATCATAGAACTAATTTGGTAGATATAAAATTAACAATTTAAGCTTTAAAAAGATCTGTTATTTGGATTCTATTGAATAAATTCATTTATTTTATGAATATAATACAGTATTTCTTATGGTTTATTGTGTTTACGTCTGTTTAAGAAAGACAGATAGTTTTCAAAAACCTAAAATGTGAATTATTTTTATTAATTACTAAACCTTTGCTATATTAATTTGGTATTTCTTAGTAATTTGGAGCTATATGTTCTATAAAGTTATCTAGATCATATTGTAGGACGTTTTAAGTATAGATAGAATAAGAATTTGGTAGGATCTACTAAAATAAATTTATCTTTTTTATAAGTGAAAAGTGAATCTAACACATTAATTCACAATCCCTTTCGGTAAATTATGAAACTAAATATTCGTTAAATAAGAACTATAAGGTCAAATAGTATTCTAGTCTGAAGGGGGCACTATAATTTTGTTAATTTAACAAAATGAATTTAACAGTAAAAGAAAAAATGAGTTATTTAATATCCCAACTTTCAGCCAATGTCGCATTAGCCCATTCAGTTGCGTTTTCACCTGACATAGTGTCATTGATTGAACCCTCTGGAGTAATTGCACCTTCTTGAGCAAACGCTAATGTCGCATTAGATGTTGAAGAATTTCCCAAGTCTATGGTTTCGTTAATTAAATCTTCAGTGGTAAAACCTTCTTGAGCAAACGCTAATGTCGCATTAGCCCATTCAGTTGCGTTTTCACCTGACATAGTGTCATTGATTGAACCCTCTGGAGTAATTGCACCTTCTTGAGCATAAATATAATTTTCAATACTCGAACCCAAAATTGTTCCAAATAATGCCGTGACCGTTACAATTAATAATATGTTTTTCAATATCTTTTCGATGTATTAGAGAAAACATTTCTTATAAAAGTTTCCTCTACTTTTTTATAATAATTAATAATTAAAATTTTAAAGTACGAATTTTTGGATCATAAAAATTATTTTAAACGAAAGTAAAAATCAACTATTTACTTCACAGTATAAGTGTACTCTTTTGTATTAAATAGAATATTAGAATAAGTAGATAATCTTTTTAGTGATGAGATTTTTTCTTGTTTTTCTATTTTAGATCCACCTATTACTTCACTCAAATATTTTATCGATTTATCATATGTATTTCGGGCGACGGGATATGGGAGTCCATCTTTGCCTCCATGGGCATAATTATATTTGACAGGGTCTTTCCACGATGCTCTATTCCCATAAATGATTTCAGATATGAGAGATAAAGCTCGTATGGTTGATGGACCAACTCCCTTCTGCGATATTAGATCTTCGTAATTTGTTGGAGTAATATCATACAAGTCGTCTATTGTCTTCCAACTAATGGTTCGAGGCATCTCATATTTTTCAATATTGGAAAGTCTTGGTTCCAAGCACATTTTATTATTATGTTGTAATCTACTATTGTGGATCCATCTATCTAAGTTCTCAAAGGTTTTTGTTTCCCTAATTTTATAGATAGAGGATTTTATTGAACTTGATCCTTCTTTTATCAAATCTACACAATTTTTGCGATTTTCCTCGGATTCTTTTGAAGTCATATTTAAACATAGTGGAATTCTTTCATTTCCTATGATTCCTTTGTGAGGCTCAATAATATAGTTGATTAAGTCATCAGATATCCAATGATATCTTCTAGCCATTTTATATTTTTCATTTAGTCCTTGTTGTATAATTGTCCAATTACCATATTCATCAAAGAAAATTACATGGTGGTATAAGGTGAATCCATCTTGAATAGCAGCATTGTCTATTTTTGCTGACATCTTACTTGCATATAATAAATTATTAATTTCCTTTGTAGATAAATTGTGATTTTTTTCAGCAAGCTGAGGAATTTCATATTTTGGCTTTGTAGAATTTCTTCCTTTGCCACCTGAAATACTAATTCCATGGTTTTCAGGATCTAGTGATTGTTTCAATACGCCAGTAACTACAGTAGTTAAACCAGAAGAATGCCAATCAAAGCCTAATACACATCCAAATGCTTGAAACCAAAGAGGATCAGAGATTCGTTTAAAAAATTCTTTTGTGCCATTTTCTTCTATAATTATAGTGCAAATTGCTGACGATAGTTTTATCATCCTCTTTACTAAATAAGAAGGAGCATGACCACCGTGTAAAGGAAGATTTACTGTCCCTCTTTTCAATGAGCTAACTTAATATATTCTTGAGAGTAATAATGTTTTTTTTATTTCATAGCATTGAAATATCTTGTTATAGAATAAATAAACTAGTTTTATAAATTCTATATGGAAAGAAAGAAAATTTTTATAACAAGAAAAATCAATCCTATAGGAATAGAATTATTAAAAAATTATTATGATGTCATATTGACTGATACAACCGAATCTCCTACTAAAAATCTAATGATCCAAAAAGTTAAGAATGTTTACGGGATTCTTTGCACTTTATCTGAAAGAATTGACTCTGATATAATGGATGCCGCTGGTTCTAATTTAAAGGTAATTAGTACCTTCAGTACGGGGTATGATCATATCGATATACGTGAGGCTACTAAAAGAGGAATTTATGTTACTAATACCGGAAATATATTGTCTGAAGCTACCGCTGACCTAACTTTCTCGTTGATACTGGCATTATCTCGTAAAATTGTAGAAGGTCACTTATATATTATTAATGGAAAATGGAAAAAAGGCTGGACACCTGATTTATTTCTTGGGAGTAATATTTATGGCTCAACTTTGGGAATTCTTGGATTGGGAAATATAGGGGCTGCTGTTGCTAAACGAGCTAAAGGTTTCAATATGAAGATAATATATAATAATAGACACCAATTATCTAAATCAATAGAAGAAAAACTAAATGCAACATTTATGAATTTTGATCAATTACTACAAAATAGTGATTTTCTATCCATTCACACAAGCTTTGAAAAGGATAATTTTCATTTAATTGATACTAAAGAACTAAAAAAAATGAAAAAAAAGTCATTTCTAATTAATACTTCAAGAGGAAGTATAATAAATCAAACTTCTTTAATAAAAGCATTGAAAAACAAATGGATTGCTGGAGCAGGTTTGGATGTATTTGAAATAGAACCACTACCAAAACATAATAAACTAATAAAATTAAAAAATGTCGTCCTTTTACCTCATCTTGGCAGTGCAACTGTACAAACTCGAAATCAAATGTCTGAAGTTGCGGCTATTAATTTGATCAATATACTCTCTAACAAAAAACCAATGTTTCTTATTAATAAAGAACTTGAACAAAAAACTTAGTTAAATTCCGGTGCTTTACCATTTTATTAATTTTCTCTTAAACGTTGAGAATAAACGTCTTCATAATCTTCTTGTGATCCTTTTATACAATTAGTAGATAACATTTTTATATTCTCTACCTTTAATTTTCCATTTGGAATGGTTTTATTTATCTGTAATTTTTTTATCTTAAGTTTTATCGGTTCCAAGTGTTCCATGCATGATACACCAATCAGATATTCTCCATTTTCTGTAACTGATAAGAGGTAAGATGGGGGGATTTCGCATTGTGTATCTTGATTAGAAAAAGAGCATTTTTTTGGTAGTGTCAATGATAAAGATTCAGTAGTTGTAATCTTTATTTAATCTAAACTAATTTATAAAGTCCGATTAAAAATGTAATAGTTGTATAATATCTCATGAGGTTTCATAAAATTATTTAAAGACGTTTATAAATCAGTATATGAATTACAATAAAATAGATGGGCAGTAGAAAAAGACGTACTATTAAACCTCAAAGAAAAACTAGAAGTGTGGAAGGTCGATGTCCGAAATGTACTACCATAGTTAGATTCAATGTATCAGGTCCTGTTGGTGATGAAATATATGAATGTAAAGGATGTATGTCAAAATATCATATTGATGAACTTTAAAGATGAGTGAATAAGCAAGATGTTGTATTGTGAAACATTCATTAAGAATGTTTTTTTATAACAATTTATTATACATTTATTTAATTATTAACCTTATGAATACGAAAATAGAATATTCAGGTAAGGTTTATCTGTATAGTAGTGGAATGCCTTTGGAACTTATTGACCTAGCCAAGTCAAAATTAGTCAAGGAACACAGTGTTTTATCTGAAGATATTGTTTTAATCGAGGTCCCAGAAGGTGTACCAGAAGGAGCGGTAATGGTTACGATTTGGCCGCATTATCTTTCAGTTTCAAAAGTAAAAAAAGTAAGAGATGGATCAATTTATGCTCCGCAATTATTCAATATCGATCTCTGATACTATTTTTTATATATATAGTTAAAAATTAATGTCCCTTTAGCTAATCATGCGTGTGAAGATTTCTTTTTTCTGTAAGCGAGAGCGACATTCTGATTGTCCAGTTGATCTTCCTATTAATGATATTTGTGGTCCTGACCATGACTGCTCGTTTGACATAAAGCTAACAAAATGTGAATGTTCATGTCATAATTAATGAGATAATATTTTCTTCCTTCGTATTGTCCCTTTTCCAGTAAAAACTATATGGCAATTCAGGAAACATACTTGTAATGCAAAATCCTAGGAATGTATGTTCATTTTGTAACTCACATATTGCTGAGGGTCAAAGTATTTGTAAAGATTGTATTAAATTATATGGAATAAAAATCGGAGATCATGAGAAGGATGGATGTGGATGTGATACGTGAAATAACACCTGAGCTTATTATTTGTTCAAGATATGGGTCAGAAAATGGTATCGCAAATCATTAGATGTTTTCTTCATACAGCCACCACTTCATCATGCCCAGCGAATTATTCCAACCCAATACTATCAATTAAAGCCCTTGATTTATTTTTTATTTTATCATTTATTTTTACGCTTACTAATCCCTCTAGAGGTTGACCATAAAAGACAACTGAATTTATCGGAGCAAGAGCAAAAACGGGTAAGGCAAGCATATCTTCCTCCCCATCTATAAAAATAATAGCTTGTTCTCCTTTTAGTAGTATTTTTTTTATAGTGAGATATGCTTCTTTAGATATAGTCCCTTTTGGATTTTTACATTCGTATTGGTTGAATTTAGAAGTACTAGTAATAAAAAAGTTTTTGAGATCCAAAATTTTTGATTCTGTTCTTCTAATACGTTTTTCCACACCGTCTATAATGGATAAATTTGGCATCAGCCCAAATGAAATAATTGTTTCTGTTGTAGCATCCCCTACAGTTATTAAAGATTTAGAATCTTTAACCAGAGACATAAGTTTTTCTTTAGATATTTCTTCTTGTTTTATTAATTCACCAAAAGGTTTTTTGAGAATATTTACATGCTCATCTTTAAGAGGCATTTTCTGCTTGCTTTAAATTATTTTTCTCGGTATTTTCTTGTTTTTCCTCATATTGTTCTTGAGCTTGCATTTCTGCAGCTAAAACGCTTACTCTTCCAGCAACTAATTTTGAAATTTTTAAGAAGGATTTTGTTTGCTTGGATTCTGGATCCGATATAATAACAGATTTGCCTCTATCACTCCCCTGCATAATCTGTGGATGTAAAGGTATATCTCCGATATATGGAATCTTAAATTGTTCACTTATTTTCTGACCTGCACCAGTTCCAAAAATATGTATGTCAGAATTGCAATGTGGACATTCGAGATAACTCATGTTTTCTATAACTCCTATTATAGGAACATTTAACTTGTTAAACATCCCTATTGCTTTGACTGCCACATTCATAGCAACCTCTTGGGGTGTTGTAACTACTAAAATTCCCGAAATTGGAATTGTCTGAGCAATTGTTAATGGTGCATCACCTGTTCCTGGAGGCAAATCAATAATAAGATAATCAAGTTCACCCCAATTTACATCGGTGAGAAATTGTTTAATAATTCCAGAAATTATTGGTCCACGATAAATTCCTGCTTGCTGGGATTGTTCATAAAAAAAACCCATTGAAATAATTTTTACCCCTTCTGAAATTGGAGGCTGAATTTTACCATCTACTACTTGAGGAGTATCTTTTAATCCAAGCATTAATGGTACACTTGGACCATAAATATCAGCGTCTAATAGACCTATTTTTGCGCCAGTTTTTGCAAGAGCTATTGCAAGGTTGACAGAAACTGTTGTTTTTCCTACACCTCCTTTGCCACTAGCAACTGCAATGATATTTTTTACCCCAGGTAATAGTTCATCTAAAGAAATAGCCCTTCCTTCCATCACTTTTGCAGTAACCTTTAAATCTAAATCTTTAACACCTAAATTTGAAATCGCATTTCTAACATCCTGTTCTATTTCACTATTAAAAGGACATGCAGGTGTAGTAAGCTCTAAAGTGAAAGATATTTTATCATTATTAATAGCCATTTCTTTTATCATACCCATAGAGACAATGTCTTTATGTAATTCAGGATCAATTACTTTTTTTAATGATGTAAGAACCTGATCAACTGTAACCATAATAAAAATAAAGCTCTTGCGCAATATTTAAATATTGATTTTTTACGACGGCGATATGCATAATTATAGCTAAATTTTCATTTTAGTTATTTTTAGTTCCTATTCAAATATATAAACAAAAGGTTCATAAATTGATAAATTATATCCTAATTTGTCCAACATGTTTTATATAGTTTCTATGACTGATATAGTTAGAATTCCACCAAGCAGACTTACCGATTCATTACGAAATACTGCGATTGGAATTCTAAAAGAAAAATACGAAAGTATGATCAGTGCAGAGTTGGGGTATGTAATAATGATTATTGATGCCAACGCTGACTCAGTTGGTAAATTAGTTACAGGAGACGGTGCAACTTATCACAAAGTAACTTTCAAAGCATTGACTTTTTTTCCTAAAATTCAAGAGATAGTAGAGGGAGAAATAATAGAAATAACTGATTTTGGTGCATTTGTAAGAATAGGACCTACTGATGCACTTTTACATCTTTCTCAAATAACCGATGATTATCTAAAAAGTGACATTAAACAAGGTATGATAATTGCCAACCAATCATCTCGTTCCTTGAGAATTGGTTCCAAAATGCGTGCAAGGATTACTGCTGTAAGCCTAGGTAAAGGGTCATCTATGGGAAAGATAGGAATTACATGTAGACAGCCATTTTTAGGTTCATTTGATTGGATTAAAGAAGAAATAGAAAAAGCTCAAACACCGCAATCGCCAAAGGAAAAGAAAGGAGTAGCTAAATAACAAATGCCCCGAGAATTAGCATGTAAAAAATGTAAGGCTATAACAGTGGGAAAGGTTTGTCCAATTTGTAACTCTACGGATCTTTCTGGTGACTGGTCAGGAATAGTAATTGTTTTTGATTCCAAAACCTCACTTATTGCTAAAACTCTAGAAATATCGAAACCTCATAAATATGCACTTAAGGTCACTTAATGAAAAAATTATCCGATCATTTTAACTTAAGAAAGTCATTATTAAATTTCTTACAGGAAGATGTTGGTACAGGGGATATTACCAGTGAAAACCTGGAAAATTCTAATAAATCAGTAACTGCCAAAATTATTTTTAAATCAGATTTTATAGGAATCGTCTGTGGAATTGAGGAAGTAGAACTACTATTTGATATTTGCAATTGCAATTCAACTCCTCATACATTAGATGGTATGAAAATCTCACCCAAAGAGAATATTATGGAAATCTATGGAACAGCCAAAGATGTATTAAAAGCTGAAAGAATTGCATTAAATTTACTTATGAGAATGAGCGGTATTGCAACTTCGACAAGAAAATTTGTTGAGATAGTTCATAAAATAGATCCGTCAATTTCAATAGCATCCACAAGAAAAACTGTCCCTGGATTGAGACTCTTTGATAAAAAAGCTGTTGTTATAGGAGGAGGAATAAGTCATAGAATTAGGCTAGATGATATGGTTATGATAAAAGATAATCATATTGCTGTAGATAAATCTATAAGAAAAATAATACCGTCAATTAGAAAAAAAATAGGATCATCACTCAAAATAGAATGTGAAGTCAAAAATGAACGAGAAGCGATTGAAGCTATCGAAGCTGGAGCAGATCTTATAATGCTAGATAATTTTTCTATACTAGAAGCAAAAAAAACAATGTTAAAGATTATGGATGAAGGTTTGAGAAATTTAGTTAAAATTGAAATATCAGGGGGAATAAATTTAGCAAATGTACTTAATTATGCAAAATTAAAACCCAATATTATTTCAATTGGTTATTTGACACATTCAGCTCCCGCATTAGATTTCAGTTTAAGGGTAATAGACAAGTGACAAAAATAAAAAGGATTTAGATTTTATCTTCTTCTTCCACCACGTTCAGGTTTTTTCTGACCCGGTGGGACTCTTTTTTCAAATCTTTTAAAGAAATTCTCTTTGTTACGTACTTTGGAAATAGGGCTAACCCTCGTCTTTCCTTGAACCTTAGGAGTTTGACCCTTTACTTTTCCTGCTTTAGTAAGCGATCCGTGCGTTGGCATATCTCTATACAAAATATGTTCCTAATAAATACATTCCAATCTGTAAAGAGGCAATCTATGTCTAGAATACACACATTTAAGGCAAAGGTGTCCTAAATAGTACTAATTTAAATCCTGTTTTGCTCCTATGTATATAAATCGCAAATGAGTTTATCCATGGATCAATACATTGAAGAAATTTCCTCTTTAAAAAAAGAACGAGATGCAATTATTCTTGCACATAATTATCAATTACCTGAGGTTCAAGATGTAGCCGACTTTACAGGAGATTCATTAGCTCTCTCCAGAAAAGCTGAAAAAACTAATGCTAAAAATATTATTTTTTGTGGTGTTCATTTCATGGCAGAAACTGCTTCTATTATTTGTCCAGATAAAGATGTATTTATACCAGATATCAATGCAGGATGTTCTCTTGCTTCCTCTATAAATTGTACTGAATTATTGAATTGGAAAAAAGACCACCCAGATGCTATTGTTGTTAGCTATGTTAACACTTCTGCAGAGATTAAAGCATTATCAGACTATTGTTGTACGTCATCTAATGCTGTAAAAGTGGTCAATAGTATATCTCCCAACAATGAAATTCTCTTTCTTCCAGATATGTTCTTAGGTTCTTATGTATCTGAAGTTACTAAAAGAAAGAACATGTTCATATGGCCAGGCGAATGTCATGTACATGCTGGAATACGTGCAGAAGATATTAATAAAATGATGAAGGACTATCGAAATGCAGAATTCTTAGTTCATCCAGAATGCAGTTGTACATCTTCAACTATGTATCATATGTCAAAAGGAGACTTGTTAAATGAAGGTCACATTTTATCGACCGAAGGTATGATGGAACGGGCTAAAAATTCATCTAAAACTGACTTTATCGTCGCTACAGAAACAGGAATATTGTATAGGATGCAAAAAGAAAACCCAACAAAAAATTTCATTCCCATTAGAAAAGATGCAGTCTGCCAGTATATGAAAAAAATTACTATTGATAAAGTTTACAATTCTTTAGTAAATAATGTATATCAAGTTAGAGTCCCAAAATCAATAGCTGATAAGGCCAAATCTGCAATAGATAGAATGTTATCAATTGGATGACATTTTTATATTTGATTACTACTATTTACTATAACTAGTCAGTTGACTGTTATCTCAAAATAACTTTTATTTTAAACTGATCTCAATGTAATTGAAGTCTTATTTTTTTAATACAAATTTATTTTAAAGATTATTTTAGGAAACTATTTTAACTCTTGGAATAAAGATCTTTAATTACGTTTTATGAAAAAAAAGATATCAATCATAGGTTGTGGAGCTATAGGAAGTGAGCTTGCACTATCTGTTGATAGTATTATGGCTAAAAATGTAACGTTACTATCTCTCCTTGATATCAGACCTGATAATGCAGAAACCCTTAAATCAAAATTATCGAATAATAACCCTGTAATCTTTAACAATTTTTCTGACTTTATCAATTCTGAATCTTTTAAAGAAGTTGAGTTAGTAGTCGAAGCTGCTTCTCAAAATGCTCTAACAAGCTATCTCAATCAGCTTATTTTATTCAAGAAAGATGTACTCGTTATGAGTGTGGGTGCTTTTGCTAATTCAGATTTCTTCTCTGAAGTTGTAGGAAATGTTGAAGGGAATGATATTAATATTTATGTTCCTTCAGGAGCCATAGCTGGAATAGATGCTCTAAAGAGTGTAAAAAATTCAATAAGTTATGTAACTCTAACAACAACTAAGAATCCAAATTCACTTAAAGATTCTCCATTTTTTAAAAACACTAATTTGACAGTAGATTCTATCAAAAAAAGAACATTAATTTTTGAAGGATCTGCTATTGAGGCAGTTCAGAATTTTCCTGCTAACGTAAATGTAGCAGCTTTATTAGGGCTTGCTGGTATAGGTGTTGAAAAAACCAAGGTTAATGTAATTGCTGATCCGTCGATCCGTATTAATAAACATGAAATCAAGGTAATAGGAAAATTTGGCGAATTAATAGTACGTGTAAAAAATATTCCTAGTTCTACTAATCCAAAAACAAGTTATCTAGCTATATTATCTGTTATTGAATGCCTTCGATCAATTACC
>DASVEV010000268.1:0-2664 GCA_036380415.1 Nitrososphaeraceae archaeon | reverse complement strand
TTACCACCTTCATCTCTTAATACTTCTACCGTTGCTTCATCAACTGCTTCAATTGAGGATCTTGTAATGTCAGATATTATAGATAAAGTATTATTTGGTTCGCGAATAATGGTCACAGGATCGCCAGCCTTTAAATTTAATTCATTCACCCATTTTTTAGGTAAGGATAATACGAATGTTGATTTACCTGTAAACTGTATTTTCCTTACTTCACTACCATCCATATATGTAGTCAATAGTTTATGAACAGTAATAATACATGTATAGTTTACGATTATTTAGAATATAGGTATATAGATTTCTATATGTTATATATAGAACTAAAGATAGTTGAGATCCCAAAAATTTAATTCAATTAGGTATCTTTAGAAGTGGCCACATTCTGTTTACGAGCAAGCACTCTTAATCCAACATTTAGTCCTAAAATAAGAAGAATCAAAATCATAGCAGCACCCCATCCACTAGCATGAGCAGATTCATAGGGTAGAGACGCCAACCTCCATATTCTCAGTGGAAGCGCATCTACGGGTCCAGTAAATGATGAAAAATATAAACTTGTTCCTAGGATAGTCATAATTAATGGAGCAGTTTCTCCAGCAATTCTTGCTATCGATAATACTATTCCAGTTAGAACTCCACTCGTTGCTGTCTTTAGTACTATAAATAAAGTGATTTTCCATTTAGGAACTCCCAGTGAGTAAGCCGCCTCTCTAATAGAATTTGGCACCATTTTAAGGCTTTCTTCAGTTATTCGAGTAACAAGTGGAATCATTATTAAAGATAATGAAAATGCTCCTGCTATAACAGAAAAAGAACCAATAGAAATAACTATTATCACATAACTTACAATACCAACTATAATTGAAGGTAGTCCTGTTAAAACATCAGCAAAAAAGCGTACAGCAAAGGCAAACTTATTATTGCTTTTTGCATATTCCGATAGATAAATTCCAGCAAAAACACCAACAGGTACAGCAATAAGAGATGCTGAACTTACTACGATTAAAGTTCCTTGGATAGCTGGACCTATACCTCCTTTACCAGACCCAATTGAACCTGGTTTTTGTGTAAGAAATTCAAAACTAATAGCAGAAGAACCATTTTTAAAAACCTCGAAAAGAATACTACCAAGAGGAATTATAGCAATAATAATACAACATACACATAAAATTGTTACTAGCTTATTTACATATATTTTTCTATTAGATGTGTTTGACATCATTTCCTGAACGTTCTTTCGTCTTTTGATATATTGATTATTTTCCTTGGTTTTAGATGACATGTATTATATTCGTCCTCCAGGATTAGAAGTTTTAACCATCTTGTAGACTAAAAGTCGGGCTATTATATTTATCATCATTGTAAGCAAAAGTAGAACAGCTCCAAGACCAATAAGTGCAGAAAGATGTAATTCTGATGCAGCTTCATTAAATTCATTGGCTATTAAACTAGACAAAGTTTGACTTTGTGAGAAAAGAGAAGTTGGAATAGCATTCAATCCAGTTGCATTACCTATTATTAAAGTAACTAACATTGTTTCACCTATTGCTCTTCCAAGCCCTATTATACTAGCACCTACGATCCCAGATTTAGCATAAGGTAATACAGCAATTTTAATAGCCTCCCATCTAGTTGCACCCAAACTATATGCAGCTTCTCTTTGAGAGTTAGGTACAACAAGTAATAGTTCTCTACTAATAGAAGAAATTATTGGAATTATCATTATAGCAAGAACTATACCAGCAGTAAATACATCTATACCAAAAGGTGTTTTAGCAAAAAATGGTAAAGAATCACCAAAAAAATTATGTAAAGGCTTTTCTACAAAATCCATGATCCAAAATCTAAAAACAAACAATGCCCAGAAACCATATATTATACTTGGAACTGCGGCTAAAAGTTCAATAATGAATGATAAAGAAGTTTTTAATTTTGTACCTGCTATTTCCGATAGAAATATAGCTATACCTAAACTAATAGGAACGCCAATTGCCATTGCAATACCTGAGCAAACCAAAGTTCCTATTATATATGGCAAAGCGCCAAATGATTCTCTACCAGGTACTGCATTCCAATCAGTATTAGTTAAAAAGTTTAATCCCTCATCTTGAAAGATTTCCTTTGACCCCTCTCCAACAGCAAAAAGTATTAAGGCTAACATGATGAGAGTATAGGCTGCTGCTCCAACTAATATTAATTTGAAGATAGGGTCAAATTTCGATAATTTTGTTAATGGAATAAGAGAATCATTGTCATTATACTTTGTCAAATTCGTGGTGAATGTAACCCCTCTAATAACTATGATATTTTGATATTTTTTTATGTATCATATAGTTTTAATATAGATCCATATAGTCTATTGAGATATTGATTAGTACAAGTTCTAGTCATAGAATATTGACAATTTTGTATTCTCTATCTTTTTCCTAGTGTTGAAATGGACTAGGTTTAAAATAAAGTTTGGTTTCAAAATCATCCTTCTTTTTATAATAATTAAACTGGTTATAACAAAACAAAGTGCCATTTCTAAATATTGTAAAAATTACAAATAAATACAAAGTTTTCTGAAATAATTATAACAAATAAAAACTAAACTTTCTGTGATCCGTTTAATTTAAAAATCTAATAAAAAATTAAAAAATAGTATATGTGGAGATTTAAGTC
>DASVEV010000267.1:0-2119 GCA_036380415.1 Nitrososphaeraceae archaeon | reverse complement strand
ATTCATCTATTTGTGATGTTGTAATTAAAGGGTTATTATTGATTTCTGCAGTTTCATTTTTTTCTTGAGCAAATGTGATTCCTGAATTTATAGATAGTACGCCTATTGTAAGAGCTGCAATTAATGCGATAATAAAATATGCTTGTTTCATAAGATTCTTTTGCTAATAAACATTTTAAATCTTATTTTTTAAAAACGTAAAATTAAGAATCTAAAAAGATTTAGATTCTAACTTTTGTTTTACTGTTTGAGCAGCTTGTTGAATACCTTATTATTGGTTTTTCTAGAATGTTATTATTTCAAATGTTAGGCATTAGTCACCAACATTTCTAAAAGCTCTTAATAACTATATTGATAAAATCAAGTCATGTTTCAACACCATAATGATTATAAATTCAAAAAAATTATAGATGAATTTATACTGTCTTCATCAGATAATGAATCCATAAAATACATTTTAAGAAATATAGATTTTGAGGCATTCAAATTAGGAATTTCTTTTTATCAAATGGTGTTCATATTAATCCAAAAAGATGCTATTCATAACAGAAAATCCCAAATATAATATATAAATGACAAATTATTAAAGAAATTTTGATTTTTATATATTTTTTAATATATTACTAATAATAAAAATGCTAAATACTATGTAATAGAACCCTACTCCATGGAAGGCTCTACTCCAGACCAGCTTCCTTAATATGCAGATGAACTCTACTATTCGAAAGTGAACTCTATTAATGACATTTACTATTAGGATTTTAACATAAAACATATTATCCTTCAAACTTTTGATGTATATGTAAATCTTCCCTCGTAAGAAAAGGTTTACCACATTTATTACAAGTGTATTCTCTCATAGTATCATCTGAAACTGAATCATTGTTATTTGATGTTGGTGATTTTTGAGTTTGTTTTGTAGTAAGAGGATTAACATTAAGCCCCTCTGGGCTCTTTGTTCTTGAAGGTGAATTTTTTGCTGGAATATTACCCTGAAAAATATTTCTTATTTGTTCAATGTTTTTATATTCTAAAGAATCGGATAATGTTTGAAATAATGCAATAGTAATTTTATCATTTGTCAACTGTTGAACATGCTCGATTATTTTGAATTTATAGATGGGAAATTTGGCATTTTTTAATAAACTTAAACTAGAATTAATAAACTCTTTGTCTTTGATGCCTTTTTGTATTGCCTCATTTAATAATGCGTTATCAAATTGAGAAGGATGGTAACTGGAATATACTCTTGTCTCATCATCATCATTATAATTATCAACAACGTTATCTTTTGATTTTTTCAACATGTACAACTGTAAAACAATTTTAATAATAGTTTCAACATATCGATTAGCTTTGTCCTTAGGTAAGTTTATGTTGATATATTTGTTAACATCTTTAAACAGTAGACAACCTTATCTGATTTATTTTCGAATAAGTCAACTAATCAATCTTTTAATATATAGTACCAATAGATTGTTGATTATTTATCAACATAGGTTTACAAACAATACTAAATACAATATTCACTATAATAGGCTATCAAATATCTCATCTCTCAAACAATCAATCATCACTTGATTTGTCATAGTCGGAACATAATCATATTATCTTAGACGGATTTCATCATTCGGCTATGACAATTAATTAATTAATTAATTATGCAGTAAAATATTCCACTAAAAAATGATAAACATCATTCTATTGTTGTTGTTCTTCATATCTCTTAGTTATTTCACTTTAATGGTTGATACAATCTTTTTTAGCCTTTGTTTGTATCTTAGAGCATAATTATAAATTATAATTGGATATCTAGGTAAAATTATCTACAATTCTTATATATAATTTTGTTACAATGCTTACGCAAATGAAAAATCACTTTTCAAAGAATATGGTAATAGCAACGATGGCAATTGTAGGAACATTACTATTAGTTTCAACAATAATTAACAATAGTAGTAGTAATATGTCTGTAAACGCTCAAGCTCAACAACAACAATCATCAAAAGAAGCACCAGAAAAAGGCACTATCTTTGTTTTCAACGAAAAGAGTAGACCAGCAAACGAGCCAGAAAAATGTGCTGCCTTGGCCAGTGTAGTTAAAGGAAAAGCACTGCCT
>DASVEV010000266.1:0-3950 GCA_036380415.1 Nitrososphaeraceae archaeon | reverse complement strand
GGGCCAAAATAAAAGCAGTGTTATCAAATCGGGCTCAGAGGGATTTGAACCCACGACCAACTGCTCCGCAGGCAGTCATTCTATCCAAACTGAACTATGAGCCCACACATATCTATCTCGCTATTGTGAATTATAAATTTTACAGTATTATTTGTTATTGTATTTCATTTCTGTTATCCCAGCAGTTTCTACAAAGCTGGCCCTGTAACTTCCAATTTGGTTTTGGGTTATACCTAAAGAATTTCAAGTGAGTACCGCAGATAAAGCAGAAATTTCTTTCTTTTTCAAACTTATTCTCTTTTTTTTCATAGCAATTATTACACAATACCGTTCCTCGCTCTAAATTCCATTGCCATCTTGGTTTTACCTTTTCTGACTCAGATTTAATGTGGAGGCCACATATGGAACACGTATCCAGCTCTTTTTCCAGTTTTTCCTTTTCTAGTTGCTTCTTCACGATATATTCTTTTGTCTTAATGATATGACAATCACTGCATAACATCCCTTTTATATCCCATTCTTTATGAGGTTTGTACTTATGTTCAAGTTTTTTCTTGCAGAGGAAACAAAATTCTTGTTTTTTCTTCCAAAATTGCAAAATGTCATCTCACCTTTAGCTGATAATCTCATTATAATATAATAAGTGTTATAAATTAATATTAATAAAGCCAATTTATGATTGTTTATTTTTTAAATCTTAGTCTTGTAATTTAATTGATAATTTAGCGAAATTTCAATAAATATAATTAGAGTATTTTCAAAATTGATTTATATTTTTAATGAGCGGCGGTCAAATAATAGTATTAGAAGGAATAGACAAAGCAGGAAAAGGAACTCAATGTAAACTATTGCATAATGCGATTACTAGAGCAGGAATGGATTGTATAATTTTGGATTTTCCTGATTACACGACTCCTATAGGAAAAGAAATACGATTGATTCTTGATGGAAGAAGATCTTACTCAAACGAAGTTCAACATTTGCTTCTATCAGTTAATCGATGGGAAAAAAAAGAAGAAATAGAAAAGATTCTCCAACGGGGAACTACTATTATAATGGATCGGTATTATCAATCTAATCTTGTATATGGATTGTCTCATTATTTAGATTTGAACTGGCTAATTAACTTAGACAGAGGACTACCAAAAGAAGATCTTGTTATTATACTTGAGATAGATCCTGAAACGTCATACAGAAGAGTAAGTCATAATAGAGACATTTTTGAAAAAAACCTTGAATTTTTAGTAACTGTCAAACAAAACTATAGAAAATTGTCTGAAGTTTATGGATGGAAAATAATCAATGGCGAAGAAAAGGTTGAAAAAATCCATGATAAAATTTGTGGCCTAGTAAAAGAAAAATTAGATATTCTAATTTAATAATAACCTAACTTTTGTGTTGGATAAAAATCAATAGGTTAATCATTAATGTAATTATGGGTTAAATGCAGATGCAATCAATATCTCCCACGGAAATGTAATGTTATTATTTTCCATGAACAGTAAAGCATTTTTCTCTGACTCATATTTAATTAGGCCAAGAAGGTCATTATCTTTCTCAATTATTTCTTTTATAGAATTCGCTGTACATGCCATGTAATTATGCCAATACTGTTCAAATGTTCCAGCATTATATGAAAATTGATATTTTTCTATTTTGACATTACAAAATCCGGTTCTTATTAAAAGATCTTTCAATTTGTTTCTCTCTGCAAATGAATGAACCGAAGGAGATCCACTTGGGATTAGATTTGGAATAAATTTCATAATATTATTCATTATACAGCTAAAGTATGGGACGTTTTCTGCTGGTCCATGAACACCCAAAACTATCATACCTTCTTGAGCCATTAATTTTCTTATAGAATATAATGATTCTATAGGATTAGTAAAAAACATAGCTGCAAATTGACTGATTACTTTGGAAAATTTTAGTGAAAAATAAATTTTTTCAGCATCCATCTCTATAAAATCCACATTGGAGTATTTTATTTCAGATTTAGCAATGGAAAGTGCTCCTCTTGAAATATCTATTCCAATTAATTTTCCTTTTTTGCATAATTTCTTTGATATTTTTTTTGTTACTGCTCCTGTTCCACATCCGATATCTAAAATAAAATCAGATTTTTGTATATCTGCAATATGAATTAATTTTTCTGTAGCACCAAAAGGTCCAATGTCATTCTGAACCCAATTGTTATGGTATTTATTTGCTACCGTATTCCAATTAGATATGAGTTTTAATTTGTAAGTTATTGGTTCAAATTCTGACATTTTGTTATTTTTTGATTTGCTCGTTTATTATATATATTTAAGAGAGTGATTCTCTGCATGCTAATGAAGCATTTTACAGACTTCTATTGTTTTTTATTTGTATATATTAAAACAATTTTTTACATTAACCTTGTAACAAAGACCTTTGACACATGGACTTAGATCCAGAATAATGGATTTGAAAGACACGGCATTTTACAACCTAACAACAGAGAATTATTCTCATATAATTCTCACGTTGGATTCTTGGAATACAAATTTAAATAATCTTGTGATAATTTTCTTTAATTTCAGGAGAATAGCAATAGGATATAAAAAACTCAAGATCTTATTGATTTTTATATTTCAATATTTCATGGAAAAACTTTGTAATGTATTTATCGTTAGTCATCAAAGAATCTCAGGAATATATAAAGATAAAAAGAAGATAATCTATTTGCTAATAACTATAAAACTCATTGAACAACAATATATGATGCTCAAAAAATAAAATTAAAAACCTCAAATTAAATTGAGTCTAAATAATATAACTAACAAATTACTACAATAGTATGCATTTAAACCTTTTACACAATAATGAAAAATGTTCTGAATCAAAAGAAAGAGAAAAAAAATTAATAACAAAATCAAAGCATAAAAATTATACTTTAAGATATTTTTACAATATTGATAATATTTTCTTTCATCTTTTCTTACATACAATTGTTTATGATAAACGGACAAATGAGAAGATAGAACAACAAGGTATATTATTAAGAAGTTGGAATCCTTTAACTAAACGAGGAGAACGTTACGTCTTTAAAAAAGGAGAGGAAGGAGAAGGAGACCTGAATTTAAAAATCGTATATTTGCCAAATACAAAAACAATATTTGAATTTTCCACTATAGACGATAAAAATCAAGGAAGTTATAATTTGGCAGAAGAAATAATTAATTTAAGCCCCCACAAAGATATAGAATTAAAATTTATTAATACTCCATCAATACTATCGTAAATGGTTGTCTTTTGTTTATCAAAAGTGAATTTCATATTCATTAATCTTTCCTTCTAATTTCTAATTTGTTTATATAAATCTTCAAAAATAACAAATTTTACTAAATCATTTTTATTAGTTTCTTCCGTTTTTTAAAAACGTAAGGCAATTACTGAATTTGTAATCAAAAATTTTAGTTACCTGAATGTTGTTGTCTTTATTTATAGAACAATTTAACTTACCATGTTTTTAGTTCGTGAATATTTTGTTCTAGATTTCACCTAAGAAAGATAAATCTAGTTCTTACAAAATAACAACGTATACAATCGTTTAAGATGAAACTGGTAGAGAAAAGAGAAGAAAATTCATAAATATTATAGATTTATGACATACAGGACGTTAAAAAAAGGAAGGGTAAAGCGTTATTAGAAATGTGATAGATAATATTTTGGAAGAAATATTTGAATGCTAAACAAGTCTGATATGAGATTACACATAGTTACAGGTATCCACGATGATGATTTTACTATCACAGTATCAAGAAAATAAAAACGAGAGGAAGAAAGAAATGAATGTATTAACACAACAAATAGTATTAGAAACAATTCAGGAATTAAATTCTATGGAAAACGAGGGAGTAACATATGAACAAATAAAAAGAAGACTAAGAGAAAAGTATCCAGACTTACCTTTATCTAATTTA
>DASVEV010000265.1:0-16355 GCA_036380415.1 Nitrososphaeraceae archaeon | reverse complement strand
GGGAAAAACATTTGTTATCTTATGTTTTGTATATGACGGACTTACAAGATATTCGTCTTGAAAACAGGAAAGTTTTATATTTAAATAACCTTCTTTATAGAATAAATTTGCGAAATTGTTGTGAGATGTATACAATGGGATAGGAAGGATTTTGACCATTTTGAATAACATATTATTAATTGTGATTCTTCTTTTATTTTGGTTTGATTCTTTCTAAATCTATTATCTATTTTATCAATTAAGATTTGTTGGAATAATATTAAGTATATGTATTTTCTTCATTGATGTATTTAATGTATAAATTCTTTAATAAAGATTTAATGACAAAAAACTTAACAAAAATTATTTTATAATTTAATATATAGTATGATATTTTTAATAAGAATAATATTGTTAAAATATAAACTTGTATCAACCATCTTTATAAGTGCAGTTCTCTTGAATGTTTATCTACACTATGTTAGCGCAGAATGGAAAATACCCTCAAATACTGAAGTAACTCCAAATTTTACTACTTATGAAAACAACTTTCTAAAAATAGATTATCCGAAGAACTGGATATTTACCGAAACTACTGATTCTGTAATATTTGCTCCCGATCGTGATTCAATTGATAAAATAAAAATTAATGTATCTCCTGTTTCAAGTGATTCTCTGTCAATAAAATCTGTGGTAGATTCTACACTAGATGAATTTGTTAGGACACTTGATGATTTTGAATTAATTGAATCGAGCCAACTTTCGAATATCAAAGATAATAATCACAGGCTTATTTATTCATATATAGATGGAAATAAAAATAAGATTCAAAACGCTGATGTTGGAATAATCCAGGGAGCAAATCTGTATATAATTTCATTAACCTCAAATTATACGGATTATTATCGTAATCTGCCAATTTATGAGAAAATGCTTACATCTTTCAATTATTATAATGAGCAAGGGTTATTAAATCAATTTTCTTCTTACTTATTAAAGCCTGTTGCTGACTTTGTTCCGATATTGGGAAACTCTTCTAATATTACAATGGTTGAGTTTGGAGATTATCAATGCACATTTTGTTCAAAATTCCATAATGAGACACGCGAACAAATTATTAAAAACTTTGTAGATTCGGGTAAAATTAATTTTATATTTAAAGACTATATTGTAAATGATATTCCAACAGATAAAGGGTCGACTATGGGAGCGGAAGCATCATATTGTGCCGGAGAGCAAGGCAAGTATTGGGATTATCATACTGAATTGTACGATAATTGGAAAGGAGAAGGAACTGGATGGATAACAAGTGATAATCTAAAACAATTTGCAAAAAACATCCAGATACCGAATATAAAACAATTTTCTGATTGCATAGAATCCAATAAGTATTCTCTCATTGTTCAAAATAATGATAATATTGCTAGATCGATGGGATTATCTGGAACTCCTTCATTTATACTGATCAAAGACAATAATATCCAGTCCATAATTCCTGGTGCATTACCTTATGAAATTTTTGAACAAACACTAAATAGATTGATTTCCAGTAAATTTTAATATTTTTTTATTTTAATATGTGTATTATTACGTGTGGAGTTCTTAATGAGATATAATGAGATATAAAGGACTAATAATCTAATATCGTTAGATGAATATCTCTAGTAAAAATAATGAATATTATGCCTTCCTAATCTCTTCATTTCTAACCTTAACTATTTTTATTTCTTCATCAAATCTAAATTCTAACTTTTCCCCAACTTTTTTGATAAATGAATTTATGTATTCTGATATATTAACTCAGGCCTTTGGCGATCAACAAGAGTTTTCCAAACAGCAAGAATTTTCTAAACAACAGGCTATAGAAAAATTTAAAAATCAATTTTGTGGGATTAATTCTAAGCCTAATTCCAATCAATATATCAAAGAAATAAAATTGAATAATGAATGCGAAATGCCATTGGCAATAACATACGATGACAATGTTGAAGGATTATGGTATATTTCTACAAAACAGGGGTCCCTGATTTTATATCAACCTGAAACCAGCATTTTTACAAAATATGATATACCGACCTGGCCGTCGCGCGATAATCCTATTGACTCCTCTCAGGTTTGGGATCTTGAACTTGATCCGTCGAACGAAAATCTATGGTTTACTGATGAAAAACAAAATTTAATTTGGAAATTTAGTAAACAAAATAAGGAGTTTGAACATTTTAAAATCCCCGAAACTAACTTATCTTTTGGTACTGTCTATCCTGTTTCAATTGATTTTGATAACAATGGGCATATTTTCTTTGCAGGAATTAGATCACAATCATTATGGATGGGAAATTTGAGTTTAATGAAAAGTAGTACCTCCGATGGAATTGCTAAAATTCCACTTCCTGTTGAAGATTTTAAAGATTTCGATCCCTCTGTTATCAGTACTGGTTCAATTGTAGTAGATAAAAAAAATAATAACGTATGGGTGTCAGTCCTTGCTTTTGGATATAAAGGCCAAATTTATAAGTATGATATTACAAATAAATCATTTAAAAAATATGATCTAGGAGACCTTCCTTCTCCTGTTGGTATAACTATCGATGAGACAGGTAATATTTGGGTAAGTGACCATGGAACTAGCATATTTGTTAAATTAAATCCTATTAACAGTTCCTTAACAAAGTTTATAACCTCTACAGCATCTAAAAAAATTTTTGCTGGAGAAGAAGTTAATGGTCAAGCATATACTTTACCCTACTGGATGAAAAAAGGACAAAATAACTCTATTATATTTAATGAACATACTGGAAACAAAATTGGAAAATTCTTTCCAGATGAACTCAAACTAGTTGAATATTGGATTCCGTCACAGAACAAACTATTTGGACAATGTAAACCGGACTTACCAGAAAATAGTTGTGGTATTGGAAATGTATTGCAACTTACAGATGAAACTTACAATGGATCAATTTGGTTCACTGAGTGGAGTGAAAACAAGATTGGTTATGTTAATACCAGTATCCCATTACCTTTTTCAATTAAAACTGAGAACAATGAAATGACACTTACTCCAGGAGAAAGCAAGGAAATTAGATTCGAGATTAACGCAAATAATAATTCTTCTCTTCATCCTATCTCATCATCTACATTAACGCCAAGTGGTGACTTGGGAGCTTCTTATGGAATTTTTAGCGAAAACTCAATAGCCTTGAAAAAGGATGAATCAAAAGAAATATCTTTTGTATTTACTCTCTCTAATGATGTTGCTATGGGAAATTATATTTTGATGTTAGGTGCCGAAGATGATATAATATCAATTTCAAAAGCTATTCTTATCAAGGTAATATAAGTTACTATAATATTGGTATATATCTAGTAAAATTCCTTTTTTTTGAATCCACCAAAATGAATATAATTTTTTAATTTTAACTTATAACTTGAGCAAATGATAATTCGTATTTTTCAGGATCTAATATGTGAAAATACCTCTCTCCCCATAGTCCATCTACTGGTTTATTTTTAATGGTAATTAAACGACATATATCTTGATCTTGTTTGAAGTAATCATAAAGATTATCCACATTTTTTGAATAAATAATAATTCTGCCAAAATTAGTGTCACATTTTAATCCCTTTGTAAACTCTAGATTGATGTATGTTTTTGAATTGCTGAACTCCTCGGTCATTTCAAAGGATGTAAATGAGCTATCAGGTCCTCCATAGCATAGACTTAATCCTGGAATTTTTGAATAGAATTGCCATTCATTTCTCATACTTTTAACTTTTAAGGTTATCGCTGAAATTTTTAGCAGATTCATCTTCGTTATATAGGGTGTTATATTATTTATTACTAATTAAAATAGTGTATTATTTACTATAAGATAGATAATGTAATTTTAAACTTAACAAATCTGACTAACTATTAATATACTTAAAAAATGTACTAAATAATAGTATGGGAGTAATTTTATGGTTTATTGCCATAGTACTTTTTCTAGCTGTTATTGGTTTAGGATGGGAAACTTTTTTTACTGGTGTGTTAAAGGGCGTAGATAAAATTGGCATTACACCTGTTATAAAAAATATAACTGATAGTACAAAAGACTCTCTTCAAGGTATAATCTCTGAATCATCTAAAAATACGTTAGATAATAATCTAAAATTTAATTCTTAATAATTTATTATTAAAAGATTAAAATAGATACCATGATATGTATAACTCGCGAGAATTCCTTTATTATTCTATATCAAAGTCTGTTGAGAACGGTTAAAATCTAATAAATCTGTCTTTTCCATACTAAGAATACGAGTAAGTACTTCAATTGCAGCTTTCTTGTGTAAATATTCATTGTTATTACCACACCGATAAGAATAAGTACAACGAGGGCATCCATCATCATTTTCACATGTACATTCTATAAGGATCGAATGAGCCCTTTTAACGGCTAACTCAAATTTATCAAAAAGACTTTTACTTGCTCCATTACCACCTATACTGCCATCATGAATTACTATCATTCCTGTATCCCCTAATGAAATTCCTCCAATGTCCTGTGAAGCACCTCCTGTTAACATACTACTTCCTTCAATTAGCACATGTTCTGTTGCATGGTATCCACTTACTTCTACTTTCTCTTTCTCTGAAGTCATTTTTAAAATTTCTATCGGGCTTGGCACTCTAAATATAAATCCTTTTGTAGTATAATTGTAGGTTATAGGTTCACTAAAAAAAACTTTTTTTCCTTGATTAATCTCCTTTCCAATTTCAATATTTGAGTATCCTAATACTTTTTTGAATATATTTAAAGAACAATACCTTAACTTTATTCCAAAAATTTCTTTGTCTTCAAAAATTTCTATTACTTCTGGATACTCTTCCATTATGGATTTTGTATAGTATGGATAGTTCATTGGTATTTTATCTATATCAGCGAAATTTCTTTCACTCTCTTCGTCAAGTATTAATTTTTTAACTTTATATCTTCTTCCAGAAAGAAAATAAATTGCATCGTCATGTAATTCTTCCAACGCTTGGGGCAAGTTTCTATTTCCAATAATTTTCCCATTAAAAAGAATATCTACAACATTTCCAATTCCTCTTATGCTGTAATTTTTTAGTATATTTTGTTTTTCTCGATTAGGGAGATATTTTCCATTACTAAATATTACTAATCCCTTTCTTTCCAATTTGCTAAGGGTTAGTAAGTAATTCTTTGATTCAAGTTTTGAAATAGGTCTATCAAAACACATAGCCAGAATTTGGTTTTCCATTATTATTGGATTAAAAGGATCTATGTATGGTATTTCTTCGTCAACAAAATAGTCAGCAGGATGATTTTTATAGTATTGACTTATCGGATCATTTCCCAGTGTCAAGAAAGCATATCCTTCTTGTCCCTTCCTTGCTGCTCTTCCTAGTCTTTGTACGAGTCGATTAATAGGAACAAGATTAGATATTACCGCATCAACATCTCCAATATCTATTCCTAACTCTAAAGTCGGGGTAGAAGAAATAACATCTATTATTCCATTCTTAAAAGAATTTTCGACAACCTTTCTATTCTTGGGTGGGAGACCAGCTCTGTGGACCCCAATTTTTATTCCTTGTTTTGATGAAGTAAATGCTATTAATTCTGCAGATAAATGAGAATTACTAAAAACGAGAGTTTTGTGATTCTTGGTAATTTTTTTTATTAGTTCAATAACTAATGATTTATTTGATCTAAGAGAGGGGTATAAAATAGCAAAATTTGTGTGCCCTTTCTTTCCTATGCCATTCACTATTTCCATTTTACGAGAAAATAATAAATCACAAAATTCTTTAACATTTCGTAATGTAGCAGAACATGCAATTAAAAGCAATTTTTTATTATTTATGATTCTTTCTAATCTTTTGATAATGTAATGGACATTAGATCCAAATATCCCAGTATATGTGTGAACTTCGTCTACAACTAAATATTCCAAAGTATTCAACAATTTTATAAGCTTTGTATTATTCAAAAGATGATAATGTAATGAATCAAAATTTGTTATTACTATATCAGGAGGAAATTCATAGAAATTTTGCTTTTCATTTGCATTTAAGTCTCCGTCAAATATTTTTACCATAATGTTCATATTTTTTGAATACTCCATTATTTTCGATAGTTGGTCTCTTGCTAATGCTTTTGTAGGATATATAAAAACTGCTTTTATTTGTTTAGTACCGAACTCATTCTGATTATAAGAGAAGGTAACATTTTTTATATTTAGTTGGTTCTTTAGGTCATATATTTTTTGTAAAATTGGAAGACTGAAGGCTTCTGTTTTTCCAGAGGCGGTAGGGGCAATAATTACCGTATTTTTCTCTTGAAGAATATTGAAAATAGCTTCTTCTTGAAATTTATATAATGTTGAGATATTTCTTGACTTTAACTGGTTTAATATAGTATCGTCTAACGGTAATTCATCTAATTCTTTTCCGAGGGCTATTTTAGATTCCTCCAGTTTTATAACGTCAACAACATAATCTAAATCTGAATATAATATTTCATTGATAAGGTTGTTATTGATTTTACTTTTTTTAATCATTTTTTCAATTTCTGTTTTAGAACGCACTAATTTTTCCTTTTCAAGTATTACTTTCAGGTCTTCAAAAATAGTTACATAACCATTATCAAACCTGTCTAAAAACTCTAAGTAGGTTTCGTCTAAGTTATTATAAAACGGTAAAACTGAACATATATGGCATTTTTCGCAGGTAAATAATAACCTGCCATCAAAAATTCTGTTTACTCTTAAGGAATTTAAAGAGGTACAATTAGGGCATCTATACTTCTTCACATTGAAAAAATATACAAAACATAATAAATTGCTTATCTAGTCTTATTTTTTAGATTTATAAGATATATCCATCCATTTATTCTTACGATGATCGATAGAAACTATCAAAAAAAAAAAATTCTAGTTGAAAAATTTATAAAGAAAAATAAAAAAACTGATCATAGTGTTATTTTAAATGAAGTTAATATTGATTATGATACACTTATGCTAATAATATCGGATCTTAGAAGAGAAGGACGAATAAAATAAAATATTTGGGATGTTTATGTTTAACTTTTATTCTTCATCTCAGATAGTGTATTTGGATTGTTTTAGTTAATAAAATATGTATAAGCCTATAATAAAAATATCTTATATTTAATAGTCCTTAATTGCTAAATTATCTTAATTATAATTTTGATCTTTAAATGAAGAACTTATTATTGGATTGATCAAATATGGAAAAGTATGTTTTAACCATACAGCAGATCTCACAAAAAATGGCACAACGATTTCAATTCTTTTAGAACATGCAGCTTTAAGTATAGCTTTAGAAACAGTTTTGGGATCAAGTATATATCCTAATTTATGAGGCATCTTACCCTTGAATGATTCATTATCAAAGAAGTTAGTTTTAACAGCAATTGGACTTACCACGGTAACCCCTACATTTGTATTTTTTAATTCATATGACAAAGATTCAGAAAATCCTAACATAGCAAATTTAGATCCGCAATACGCCGCCATACATGGAATTCCAAAACTAGCTGCTAAAGAAGCAACATTTACTATATGACCTCGCTTATTTTTAATCATGGCAGGTAAAAATGATTTGGTAAAGTAAACCATTCCCAAATAATTAGTTGATGTAACTTTTTCAATGTCTTCTATTGTTTGGTCAATCACCTTTCCATAAATTCCTATTCCTGCATTATTGACTAAAATATCAATAGCTCCGATTTTTTTCATAATATTTTGACCGACTTCATAAACCATTTTTTTGTTGGAAATATCGCATGGATAGATCTCTACAGTACAATCTGGGTTTAATTTCTTTTTTACTTGATTCAATCTCATGATATTTCTTGAAATTAAAATAATTGTCTTTGCTCCATTATATGAAAAATCAATTGCAGCTTGTTTTCCTATCCCAGAAGAAGCACCTGTTATTGCGATTATTTGATCTTTGAATTTCATTCATCTTATTAAATATCACACATTTAAAAAAGTTCTAGCATTATACTATGATTGCTAATATTTGATTGCACCCTTTAAAATTGGACTATAAAATTACGATAGATTCTGTTTACCTTACATTGATATTATATTCATACTTTAAAGGTTCAGGTAAAAAGGTATTGTCAAAGTCTATTCCTGTTATCTCTGAAACCACTCGATATTTTCCAGGGTCACTAAAAATGGATCCATCAATTTTTATAGGGCTGCCAAAATCAGATACATAACTAGCTGAAAGCGAATCATAATTTGCATTTATATTATAACCTTCATGCCCTTTATTATGAAATTCTAATTTAATTTCTCCATTATGCCCGTGAAGGTTTGCCGTAAACATATTTTTATTTTCTTGATTATAAATGCCTACAATATATGTTACATGGGGAATATTATTTCCTGTTTTATTATCAACCAATGCAAAATTAATTATGCCCTTTTCTGCGGCTGATTCTATTTTTGGGTTAGTGAAATTTAGAAAGATCTCTCTATCTCCTACAATCGAAGGTGGAAGATTATGGCCATGTCCTCCTAGCATTTGTTCATATGAATCTTTAAGAATATTATAATCGGATGTTAACGATAGTAAAGTAAATAGTGTTATTGATAAAAAGAATCCTAAGCTAGTCATGTAATATACTAGAGAAAACTTTTTATTCAGTTTCATACTTGTTAAAAAAATTTTACAATATTCAATATTTAAAGTTTGAACTTCTATTATTCTTTTTATATTATAAAAATTTATAATTTTCTATAGAATGTAATTATATGGTAATTGATTATAATAGAACAATTAAGCTTTTAGGAATGGACATTTAGTTATTTTATCGATAAAAAGTCTTAATTCCTGTATTTATTTAACCTATTTACCGAATTTTTATCATCCATTATGTCATTTTGGTGATTCTGATAAAATGGATCAAATTAAACTTGTAAAAATGATCTTTCAACTACATAATGGGAATGTCTTTTTGATAAGGCACCTAAATACTATATTTGGTTTATTGTAGAAGGACATGAACTCATACATGCATCTGATTTTAGAGAACTGGTAACATATTTACATAATTTAAATATGACTATAAATTTACTTTTAAATTGTTTATTATTACACACACTATTAACCTAAAGGGAATAAAAATATATGAATTCATTACTTTTAGTATAGATTTTGTTTACGAAAAAATCATGTTGGAAATTACGAAGACTTTTTATGGACATTTATAATAGAGTAATAAAAAATTTCATAGTCTTAAATGAATGAAAACATCGTTTACCATTATTAAGTTGGGAATAACAAAAATATATTACTGAGGAATTTATTAATCATATTTACTTTGACAAAGCAAAAGAGTTTGGATCTTATACAGTATCTTTTACTTTTGGAGAAGACAGATCAAATGTAGATTATTCTTTATTGCCTGATAGAAAAACTATGATTGCTGTATATGAAAGCATACTTGATTATGACAAAAGGCATATTCATCGTAAAATAATAATACTGGAGTTCAGCAAATTATTGATCATGAAAGAGGTTTTTAGGATGAAGGTGATGTTTGGAGAAGTATTTTATAAATGAAAAAGGAATATTGGAAATATAATTCACCAAATAATACATTAATTATTGGAACAAAGTATAGAGATGTTGAAATCCCCAAGGTTGGATATTGCTAGAACCTGTCATGGTTGTCAGGTTCCAAGTTGTATATTGTATTCATCACAACCTGTTTCTACATTTGCTAAAACTAAGTGTGAGGATTGTTTAATGTAATTGCTCAAGAAAAGACTCAAATTCTCGAAAATTAGTATCTTTAAAGATATCAAGGTTGAAATGGGGTAGGCCATTTCATTGGCCTACCCCATTGTGATGACTTGGCTGGGATTGATCACATAGGGTGAGGTTACAAATATGTTCCTCAATTATCAATTAGTGATAAAATTATTTAAAATTTTTTCTCATCTGAGAATTTCCTTAGTAAATAACTTGTAGATAAAATTTAGTAATTTTTCGGCGCCGAAAAATTAGAGAAAAAGAACTTTAAAATAATAGATAAAAATTTAGCATTTTCAGATTTGTAATTGATTTATGAAGAACCTTTCATGCCGTCATCATTATTGTACAAATCTAAATTCTAATTATTAATAAATCTAATTCAATTCTTTAAAGTATTATAAATCCGTTCTTGGAAGAGTTTAACAAAGATATTTAAAAGTTTAAACCATTTAGAGTTAAAAAACGATTATTTGAGTAGAAAGTTATATTATAGATAATAGAGCTATTAGTTTTATTAAATTTGCTTGACTTATTAATCATAGTTTACAATATTATACTATTATCTTTCTTGTATGGTTATAGTCCGTTATTTCTAAATATCTAATTTTAAAGTATAATTGTCATATTCCCCAGCTTACTTTTTTAGTTAACAGAATTTTTATGAATGGTGCTTCTTCTTCACCCCATGGATCGTTTTTAACCCAGTCAAATTTATCGTAAAATACCTTAAAAAGATTTGCAAATTCTTTGCCTCTATCTATTACACTTGCTATTCCATTAAGAAGAATTCCCTTATTTCCATTTTTTCTATCATAAATATCAATTATTAGTGATATTCTAATATTATTCTTCAAATTATGGAACGTTTGAGTGATATAGTCAGTAGCAAAAAAGATATCACCATCTTTATATATATAACATACTGGAACTACATGAGGAATATTTTTTTTAGCAGTTGCTATTCTGCATATTTCATTATCTATAATAAATTTCGATTCCTTTTGTGAAAAGAGTATCATACTATCAGTTAACTTAAATAAATTTTTATTTTTATTTATAGTTTAACAAACAATATAATTTATTATAATTATAAAAATATTTATTTATATTTTAAATATTGTTGATACAATAGATCCCTTATGTCATCCAATAAAAATAAAATTAAATGTTTGCATATTCTTGTAAAAAAAAATAGTGAGGCATTGGCGGTGGTTGATAGATTAAAAAATGGTGAAAGTTTTACAAATTTAGCAAAAGAATTATCAATAGATAAAGCAAGTGGGAAACGAGGAGGCGACTTAGGATTTTTTAGAAAAGGAATGATGGTTAAGCCATTTGAAGATGTTGCTTTTAAATTAGAAAAAGGGCAAATTTCTGAACCTGTAAAAACAGAATTTGGTTATCATATTATAAAAAGAATTAGTTAATTAATTCGTTATCTTCCTCTTTATTAGAATTGTCTCTTTAATAATGGAAAATCTGTAAGAATTTTTTATAAGATTTCGAGTAGAAACTTAATAAAAAGACTAGATGGTAAATTAAATAAACGCTATTATTTGACATATTTAGACGAATGCTCTATCAAAATTTTCTTTTGTGATTTGCAGAGCCTCTATTTCACAAGGAAAGAGTATGTGAAAAACTAGTTAAAAACTGTAATAATAATTATTACTACCTTGAAAATTGGATACTGTCAATTTTAAATTTAACAATTATTTTTTCATGAGATAAAAGTTAGAATTTAAAAAAGGATTTGTGTTACCACTTATTGTAATCCCTTCGTGGTCATGATGTATATAGTGGCATCCGAATATTTTTCTAACCTTTCAAGATCCTTTTCGTTACAGTAATAAGAATAATATAATCAGGTCGAATCATAATTACATTGTCATAGGATTTATTGCATCTTCATACCTTTCGATATTAGCTAAAGCGACTCCCTTGTTGTAATATGTATTTGCCAAATGAGAATTAAGAGATATAACAATATCATAACAATAAATAGCATCCTCATATCTTTCTAGATTCAATAATGTTGTCCCTTTGTTATTCCACACGTAATGTCATCTTCCTTTATCTCAATGACTTTATCAAACATTTTAGTGGTTCCTGATGTTTTCCCATTTTAGCGCATGTTATTCCTGCGCTAAATATACTTCATGAGAATCTGTTTTGATCTTTATAGCTTGGTTGTATGAAATTAACGCATAGCTATACCTTTCCAATTCTCAAGAGATAGTCCCTTCTTATATTGAGCATCTGCGTTCTCCATCTTTCTTTAAGATATCTTCAAAACATTAAATAGCTTCTGTATATTTTCTTTTTTGTTCTAAAGATAAACCCTTCTTCATATACATTAAATATGTCCTGAAAGTAGATAAATTTCAATTTTTAGAATAATATCTCTTCTTATAATTAGTGTTTTTTCCATTCATGCATTTCTTTTTTCTATTAATTTTATATTTAAGGTTCTTTGTTTGCGTAGAATAAAAATTTCAATATTTTTTAGTTTATCTAAGATTTATATTATATGAATCAAAATAATTAGTATTATTTATCAAAAGAAAATAAAATAAGAAATGTTAATATTAATAATATAGTGAAATTTAGGTAGACACAATTCGTTTAATGCTCTATTTTTGAAATATTGTAAATATTTTATAATAGGTGGCAAGTTCTCTATAATGATATTCTAGATAATTTTATTATAATCTTAATATTTATGTATAGACTAGTTATAGGAAGATGGTATTAAAAAGGGTTGGCTTTACATTTTTATTTTTAATTACTTTTACCTTAGTTTTTAGTTACCTTAACATGAATGATAAACCTGTATCTGCTCAAGTGTTCGAGTTTCAAGAAGATGATTATTTTGATGTAGATGGAGAAAATCCAGGATCCTCAACAAATACTAATGAGGATGCGTACTCAAATACAAATGACGATGAAAATGCAAATACAAATGATGAAGAGGAAGATGATTCTTCAGACAAAACATCTTCTAAAAAACAGAAAAAAGGTTATGAAAATAACGATGAACCAAACTATGGCATGAGTGAAGGAGACGTTCAGAAATATTATGTTCAAAAATATGATCTAAATGGTAAATTCCTTGGTGGTTTCGGATCCCGGGGTAATGGTGATGGCCAATTCCTTCATGCTCACAACATAGCAGTAGATTCAAATGGAAATATCTATGTGACAGATGAACAGAGAATGGATGTCCAAAAGTTTGATAGTAAAGGTAATTTCTTATTATCTTGGGGTGCCCCAGCTGACCAAAATCTTTTCTCACACAAAATGGAAGATGTAAATGTTGACAAGGAAGGAAACATATGGGTCGTCAACTGGGGCCCTGGAAAACTAATGAAATTTGACCCTAATGGCAAATTATTAATGACTATTGGGAAAAAAGGAAGTGGTCCTGGAGAGTTTAACAGACTGTGGGGTGTAGCTTTTGATTCTGATAATAACATCTATACTAGTGAAAAATACGCTTATCGTATTCAAAAATTTGATCCCGCAGGTAATTTTATTAAACAGTTTGGAGAGTATGGGGAAGGCAATGGTCAATTTAGACATCTACACGCAGTATCAATTGATTCTAAAGATAATGTGTATGTAAATGATGAAGATAACGGTGCTGTCACAAAATTTACAAAAGATGGGAAATTCATTACAAATTGGGGATCTGTTGGGAAAAATGAAGGCCAATTTGATGAACCTCACGGAATCGATTTTGACTCCCAAGGAAATGTATACGTAGTTGATACCCAAAACAATAGGATTCAAGTTTTTACACCTGATGGTCAATACTTAAAGAGCATTGGAAAGCCTGGATCTGCGCCAGGTGAATTCTTACTGATACATGATATTGACATTGATGATAATGACATAATCCATGTGCTAGATAGTAGAGACGCACATCCAAATAAAATAAACTGACTTCTGCGATCTAAGTATTAATTGATTAAAGAACCTAATAATAAAATTCTTTTTTTATTGTAAAAAGGATATTTTTTTTACTACCCATTTTGAGTGGATCACTTTATATATTCAGAACTTTTTTGTTCTTTACAATCGTAATTCATATAACTATCTCTTAGGAAGGATTATTAATTCTTGAAGATAATTATAGTCATTTAAAAAACTATTGACCCTTACAATATTTACAAAATTTATAATCTTTCTATAGAGTATTGATGTATTGAGTTCATCTGATTCGATACTGACGCGTTTTGCAGGAAGATTGAGTATTTGATAAGATTAATTTTGTTTGTAAATATATTAATAGTTTGATTTGATATATCATATCATACCCTTAATCTTTGGTAATGTTTCATTTGGTTGAATAATTTTACTATTTACTATATTTACAATTTATTCGATAGGAATTCATGTCTTGATAAGATATATAAAATGTGAAAAAGGACAAATTAAAGATCATGGAGTTATGAAATAATAATATTATTCATTCAAAATATTTTTAGTCTTAGTATGATATGATTTCATGATAGTATGAGAATTATTATAAATTATAATTATAATATGATGTATCTCTTAGATAATAAAGTTTGCCGTTTAAATATTGTTGTTAAAATATATTCTTCCAATAATCATTATAATATATAAAATATTACCAGATATTTAGTGACTAATTTGAACTTTATTTTCTAAAACAATTCTTTATAATTACTATTGTTGTTAAATATATTACAATGTTTATATACCGCTAGTATCTTAGTAACCTTATTGATTTATATAAAATACGAAAATTTTTATAAAATTAATATAATACTAAGATAGAGGATGAAATTTTCATGAATGAAGCATATATTTTATTAAATATTGATTATAAACAACAACAAAGTATTATTGAAACAGCAAAAAAAATATCATGTGTGAAGGAAGTTAAGTCTGTATATGGGATTTATGATATTTTAGTAATTCTAGAATCATCTGATATACAACAAATCAAGGATTCTATAGATAATGATCTTTACAAAATGGAAGGTGTGAATAACCTTACATCTTTAATTTCGGTGGGATAATTGACCAACGACTATGAAATTATTGTAGTTGGTGCCGGACCTGCAGGATTGGCAGCAGGTATTTACATAGCTCGCCAAAGGATTTCATGTTTAGTCATATCAAAAGATCTTGGCGGTCAATTAAATCTAATTCCACGTCTTGAAAATTATCCTGGAACAATTATGTCTAGTGGCCCTTTACTTGCTAGAACTTTAGAAAACCAATACCTTACTTTTAAGGGAGAAATGATATATGATACAATTGAACGAATAGATGAATCTGAAAATGGATTAAAAGTTAAAACTAATAGATCAGAATATAGCTGTAAATCTATAGTTTTGGCACCAGGTAAAGTACCAAATAACTTAGGAATTGCAAACGAAAATGTATTTGCAAATAAAGGAGTTCATTATTGTACTAAATGTGATGCACCGTTTTATCAAGATAGAATAACAGCTACTGTAGGAGTGGGAGGATATCTTCTTGAATCTGGAATTCTCCTCGCTAGGATGGCATCAAAGGTTTATTTAATCTACAGAGGAGGTGCTTTAGGAGGAGACAAAGAAATAATATCTTCTATAGAAAAAAAAGACAATGTTGAATTGGTTCCTAATACTATTATTAAAGAGATTCATGGTAACAATACTCTTCAAAAAATTGTTATTAAAGATAACCAGGGCTTGGAAAAGACAATTAACATCGATGGTTTATTCATTGAAATGGGATCAAAAATCAACTTGGATTTTGTAAGACATCTTGTTAAAGTTAATTCAAAGGGTGAAATAGAAGTGACTGAAGGGGGAAAAACAGCACATCCAGCGATCTTTGCAGCTGGCGATGCAACAAATATTTTATATAAGCAAATTGTGGCAGCTTGTGGTGATGGAGCGGCAGCCGGTCTTTCTGCTTTTAATTATATTGAGAAACTGAAAGGAAAACCCGGAATTAGGTCAGATTGGAAAAAGACAATCGGGGATACTGTTTATCACTACTAAATACAACGGAGATAAATTAATAAATTTAAGTCGTTAAAAAATGATTGGCTTACTCTGCTATATAACAATTTAATTGTCATAGTAAAATGATACTCCTCCTCGGAAGAGATAGTAACAGGAGGCTATGATATGCCGGTTCTTTGGAATGACTGGTTTGTCTAAGGAAACACCATTGTTAAATATAATATTTATTAATGGAAGATAATTTATTTAATTGTCATAGCCTATTTCACAAGGAATAGAACAGTTACTATTTTATGGTATTGTAATAGCAGGCTATGATGGACATTGAATTGTTAAGGAATATTAATATGAAATATTCTATTTAACTTTGAGACGATTTAGTTTTCTTTTGTATTGCTTTGCTCCTTTGGTTATTTTATAATTAATATATATAAAGTTTAAAATAACGCAGTTGCATATAAAGATCAATAAATATTATGCAAAAGGAAAAAATAAATAGACCTTTTTTTAAATCCATTACAGATGAGTTAAGAATTCAGAAAATACGAGAATGGCAGAATAAAGTTATTGGAAGACTTCTTTTCTTA
>DASVEV010000264.1:0-5705 GCA_036380415.1 Nitrososphaeraceae archaeon | reverse complement strand
ACCTTATTTTTGTTCGTAGTCGTGTTATATTTAAAACGTTATGGATAAATTAGTCTAGTATAATTGTTAGTATGTTATTTAGGTTTTAAAATTGAATAGTAATACATTAAGAGAAGAAGAATTAGGAAATTGGAGAAAAACTCATTATTCCTCAGAGATCAATCAGTCTTTTGAAGGAAAAACGGTTACACTAATGGGATGGATTTCCAGCATTAGGGACCATGGAAATATTCAATTTATTATGTTAAGAGATAAAGATGGAGATACCCAAGTAATTGCTAAAAAAGGTCAATGTCCAGATTTGACATATGAACAAGTTTTGCAATTGAAGGAACATACATCTTTAGGAGTCCATGGAAAGGTTATTTCTCAAAGAAAAGCACCTAATGGAATTGAGATAATTCCATTAGAACTAAAGGTTTTTTCAATTCCTATTCAGGCTCCACCATTTATGATACAGAATAGAAATCCTGCAGGAATAGATACAAGATTAGACTATAGAGCAATAGATTTGAGAAGAAAGTATTTGCAAGATATTTTTATCATCCGTAATAACATTTTAAAATATACTCGCACTTTTCTTTCCGATGAGAGATTTATAGAAGTCAATACACCTAAGATAATAGCGACAGCTTCAGAGGGAGGAACTGCCCTTTTCCCAATATTCTATTACGAGAGAGAGGCATTTTTGGCTCAGAGTCCTCAGATATACAAAGAACAACTTACAATGGCTTTTGAAAAAGTCTTTGAGATAGGACCAATTTTCAGAGCTGAACCTTCTCGTACTAATAGACACTTATCAGAAGCTACATCGATAGATATTGAATCTGCTTTTGTTGACTATAATGATATTATGGTATTATTAGAGAAAATGATTCAATTTATTATAAAGTCATTGTCTGAAGACGATAATATTAAAGATAGTCCTGAATTAGACATTGATCAAAAAATTAATGATAACAATAAATCATTTCCAAGGTTAAAATATTCAGAACTAACTGAAAAATTGAGAAATATTGGAGAAAAGGTAAGATGGGGAGATGATCTATCTCCGCAGCTAATTAAAAAACTTGATGACGATCTGTTAAACAATAATTTTTATTTCATAACAGATTGGCCCACAGCAGCTAAACCATTTTATGTGAAAGAGAATCAAGACGATTCAAAGATATGTGAATCTTTTGATTTAATGTATGGATCATTAGAAATATCATCTGGAAGCACAAGAATTAGTAATAAAGAAATTCTTATAAATAGAATGAAGAAAAAAGGACTGAATTTGAATTCATTTGACTACCATTTGAGAATATTTAGTTATGGAGTGCCTCCACATGCTGGGTGTGGAGTAGGATTGGAACGGCTTTTAATGACTCTCACAAAAATAGACAATATTCGTGATGCTATATTATATCCAAGAGATATTGATAGACTTGCGCCATAGAAGAAAACAAAGAAGGGGAAGAGAAGTGATAAATCAAACATGATTACAAAAGATCAACTAAAACATTTGAGTAGACTTTCAAAGATAGATTTAACTGAAAATGAATTTGAAACTTATACTAAACAAATTGAAAAGATAATAAAATATTTGGATAAATTAGATGAAATTTCATTTGAAGAGAACAACCCGTCATTATTATTATCTTTCAAAAAATTGTCAGAATTAAGAGAAGACACGATTATAGAGCCAACTCTTAATATTGACCAAATAGCTAAAAACCTAAAAGACAAGTTTGTAAGAGGTCCAGTTATGAGTTAATATGTCTAATCTTTTTGCTCTAAATATTGAACAAGTTGCAAATGGTATTAAAAATGGAGAATTTACTTGTGAAGAATATGTATCCCAAATTATAGAAAGAATAAAAAAAGTTGATAAAAAGATAAATTCATTCATAACAATAAATGACGATGCACTTGTTCAGGCACAACAGATAGACAGGAAAATAAGATCAGGTTCGACAGTTGGTTCTTTAGCTGGCATTGTAGTAGGAGTAAAAGATAATATCAGTACAGCGGGATTAAAAACAACTTGTGCTTCCAAAATGCTATCCGACTATGTTCCACCATACGATGCCACCGTCATAAAGAGATTAAAAGATGAAGGTGCAATAATAATAGGAAAATTAAACCTTGATGAATTTGCAATGGGATCAACTACAGAATGGAGCAGTTATGGACTTACAAGAAACCCGTGGAACTTGGATTATGTGTGTGGAGGGTCTTCAGGTGGCAGTGCAGCTAGCGTTGCTGCACAATTATGTACAGCATCATTAGGGTCTGATACTGGCGGCTCTGTTCGTTGTCCATCTAGTTTTTGTTCTGTGGTAGGATTTAAACCAACATACGGATTAGTAAGTAGATATGGACTTGTTTCATATTCTAATAGTTTAGAACAAATTGGTCCTATAGGAAGGACTGTATCAGACGTCAAAAAAATTATGGAAGTTATCTCTGGAAAAGATACTAATGACAATACAACAATAGACACGAAAAATAATATTAACAATAATCATTATGATCTCGAACAAAAAAATAACCAAAAGATTGGTTTATTAAAAGAATTAATAAATGGAGCTGATGAACCTGTATATCAATGCATATATTCTGCAATAGATAAATTTAACGAGTTAGGATTTACAAGTGAGGAACCATCATTAAAATCATCAGAATATGCTCTTGCATCATATTATACAATTGCTACAGCTGAAGCAAGCAGCAATTTAGCAAGATTTGATAATATAAGATATGGATTTGAATTAAATCCAGACGATTACGAATGGAATATATATTTCTCGAAAGCAAGAGGAAATTTTGGAGATGAAGTCAAAAGAAGAATAATAGTAGGATCTTTTGTATTATCTTCAGGATATTATGGAAAATATTATCTTAAAGCACAAAGAGTAAAGGATTTAATTAAACATGAGCTAAAAAATCTTTTTAAGGAATATGATTTACTAATATCCCCAACAGTTCCGGTTCTTCCTTTTAAAATTGGAGAAAAAATCGACGATCCATTAAAAATGTATCTAATAGATATTAACACAGTTTTAGCTAATTTGGCAGGCATTCCTGCAATTTCAATTCCTATAGGATTCAAAAATGGTCTACCGATCGGACTCCAAATCATGGCTAATGAATTTCAAGAGAAAAAATTACTAAATATAGCAGGAGTACTTGAAAAATCAATTAATATTAATACGTCATATCCAGATCTATAATAATGACATCATCATCATCATTACCGGTTAAAATTGGTCTTGAAATACATTGTCAGCTAACTCAACTTAATACTAAATTATTTTGTTCATGTTATTGTAATTATAGAGAAAAAGAAATCAATTCTAACATATGTCCAATTTGTCTTGGATTGCCTGGATCCTTGCCAATTTTGAATAAAAAAGCTGTAGAATTTGCAATTATGATTTCAAAAGCTTTGGATTGTAAAATTCCAGAATTAACAGTTTTTTCAAGAAAAAATTATTTTTATCCAGATTTGCCAAAAAATTTCCAGATTACACAATATGACTCTTATGGTACCAGTACAAGCATAGGAAAAGAAGGATCTGTAAAGTATGGCGAAAATAACAAAAATGCCAGAATAAGAAGGATTCAGCTGGAAGAAGATCCAGGAAGACTGGTTTATGAAAATGGAAGAATGCAAGCCTTAATTGACTATAATAGAGCAGGTGTAGCATTAGTAGAAATCGTAACTGAACCTGATTTTACTGATCCCAAAGATGTAAGAACATTTTTAAATAAAATGACTTCTATACTAGAACATTTGAATGTATGTAATACCAATTTAGAAGGTTCTCTCAGGTGTGATGCAAATATTTCGATAGGTAATGGAAAAAAAGTAGAAATCAAAAATGTAGGTTCTTTTAGTGACATAGAAAAAGCATTGACATATGAGATAACACGACAAAAAACAATGACCGTTCATGATATAGAAATTAAAGCTGAAACAAGACATTGGGATGATAAAAGAAAAATTACAAAGCAAGCAAGATCAAAAGAAGAAGAAGAAGACTATAGATATTTTCCTGAACCAGATATTCCAAAAGTTCTGCTAGAAAATTTATCTTTAATTAAAACACCTGAGCTTCCAGATGAAAGAAAATTCAGATTTATAAATGATTATGGACTTTCTGAACATGTATCACAAGTACTCATTGACAATAAAGATTTAGCTGACCTATTTGAATCAGCAATAAAAATATATCATTCTCCAAAATCTATATCAAATTGGATAGTAAGTGATATTCTTGCATTCATGGAATATGATTCATCAGGTAAAAAAACAATAACTGATGAGATGAAAATTAATTCAAAACACATTGCAGAGATTGCAAAGCTAGTTGATGATAATACAATAAATAGGTCTACAGCAAAATCCATAATCTCCCGAATTATTAAAACAGGAGAATTACCATCTGATATCATAAAAAAAGAAAAACAGATGACCACAATAATCAATGATGAGAAAATTTTACTAGAATCAATAGATAGGATATTCAAAGAAGAGAAAAAGGCAACGTTAGATGCTAAACAAAATCCTACCGCAATAAACTTCTTGCTTGGCAAGATAATGAGACTGACAAAGGGAAGGGCTGATCCAAAAATAACTACAATACTTTTAAAGAAAAGGTTGGATGAAGTCTAAGAATCAAATAAAAAAATAATAGTATTAAAATTATACCAAACAAATAATTCATGTAAAGTTGATCCATATATTTTTGAAAGTCTCAAAAACGAATAAAAATATAGAAAAAGAAGTTGTTTTAAAACCTAAAAAATTGTTTAGATTTTAATTTGTCGCTCACACGAATTCCAATTTTTTTGTGCGATTATTACATAATTTATCACTACCATAAAATTTATGTATATTTTTATAGAAACTAATCAAACAATATTTCAAAGATAGAACGGAAGATTTTGATGATGATGACTACCATCTATGTATCCAAAAGCAATGTAACCTATCTTATATACATAACTGCATACAATTCATTCTCTCTTTGTTTCCATGTACAATGATACAAAATATAAGAAGAACTATTTTATTATTGAATTGAAAGAAGGTAAAATGATGGTTATGGATAGATGTACATTAAACTAATAGATCCCAGTAGGCATTATAACAATCCACAATATTTTTCATATAATACTTATTATTCGCTATTGCTATTTTTTTCTTGATGATTGATTTCTTGTAAATATTGCAAAACCATTGGAAGAAATACACCTACATCAGTCACAATTCCTATTGCTTGGGTAGTTCCTCTATCCAATAATTTGGTAACTACTGACTGGTTAATATCTACTGCAATCACTTTTACATAAGAAGGCAACATATTGCCTACAGCAATTGAATGTAACATTGAAGAAAGCATTATCACCATTTTGGCATCTTTTAAAACTTCTTTATACTTTCTTTGTGCTTCTACAATATCTATAACCACGTCTGGAAGTGGACCATCGTCTCTAATTGAACCAGATAATACAAAGGGTATATCGTTTTTAATACATTCATACATAATTCCTTTTTTTAATATACCTTGTTCTACCATATTTTTGATGGAACCAGCTTTAAAAACTTCATTAATAGATTGCATATGATTCCTATGACCACGCACAGCCAAAGTTCCATCATCTATATTCATACCTAAAGAAGTTCCTAAAAGTGCATTTTCAATATCATGAAC
>DASVEV010000263.1:0-2822 GCA_036380415.1 Nitrososphaeraceae archaeon | reverse complement strand
TGGAAATGGTCTTTATATAGACAATCAAAGTAACCAAAACAATGTTAACTTTAACAATGTTCTTTTGAATACAATCGATGTAAACAATGCTAATGGGTTACCAGTAAACACCAATGGCAATACATATGATCAAAACAATTGCATGACCTCTAATCCAAGCGGTATATGTATTGGTAAGTAATAAACAAAAAAAATTTTATCTATTTTTTTTATTTTATAATATAAAATGACATAAACTATATTATATTTTACATCAACAATAATTAACTAATTTATACATCTATTATTCTTTCTTACGATATAACCTGAAATCTAATACAGTAATAGAAGAGAAAAAGTAATAAGAACAATATAACCACAATAATTTGTTGAACAAATATCAAGAAAGTCACAATAAGCTCTATTAGGATTTTCTCTAGTATGATGATATCTAGTGAATTATTATTATTTTCTTTTAATGTAGAGGTAATAATGGGATTCTTGCAGATTTAGTATAATCTAAAGGAGTAATAAAACATTTAGAATATACTAAAATTTATTAGATGTTTACTGGATTTTTTATTAAGATAATTCATTAAAAGGTGTTTAACCCATTGTTGTAAATTAAAACATGTTTTTGTATTTCGTTCGTTAGAAGACATAAGAAGTTCCAATACTATTATTTTATTCTCCGGTTCAACATTTACCTATTTTTTTGTCCCCATTTGTAGAATTAAAATCTAATAGTTGATCTAATTTATCACAGATGAATATATCTGCTCCCCATCCTCCATTTAGTATATCTTCACCTTTTCCTCCATCAAGTTCATCGTTGCCTTCTCCAGAATATAGTATATCATCACCTTGTCCACCTTTCAGTATATCATCACCTCTCCCACCGTTTATTTCGTCATTACCTTTCCCTCCATTCAATTCATCATTACCTCTTTCACCATTCAATGTATCGTTTCCTTTTCCCCCGTGTAGTTTGTTATTTCCTGTTCCTCCAAATAATATGTCATTACCCACTTCACCATCAATGTTATCACTGCCCCCTTTTCCATCAACTCTATCATTTCCTTTTCCTCCAACTATCGTGTCATCACCATTTCCAGTTGTGATTTTATCATCACTACTTGTTCCTGTTACTGAAAGATTTATTTTTAGTTTAACTATTTGTGGATTCTCATTATAGTTCTGTCCATAAATTGAATTTATAATAAAAATTTGTAAAGATAACATAGTTAAAGAACTAATTAATAATGCTATTATTATCAATATACCACAATAAGAAACATTTTTAGCAAATGTTTGATCCACTATTAAATAATAAGTTTATTTCGATTTAAAAATATTGGGTATTTTATGTGAAATTTTTATTACATATTGTTATGTAATTGAATATTTTTTATAAATTTTTTATAATATTAAAAAGTTAATCTATGTGTTATTGTTTTATTATTTTGTATTGTGCTAAATGTTAGTCGGTTTTAATAATAATATTATTATTACTTTGTTGTTAGTGATTGTTGAATCATTTCTATTATCATTTAGGTCAAAATGAAAAATTCTTCTCCTGTCTACAACTCCTACAAACATATCATTTTTATAGTTAGATCCTAATTTGTCTGAGTTAGGAAATAATAATGTAATTGGAGCTATTGTTTTAATTTATATGAATTCATGAGATTATAATGTCCAGTTCCGTCGAAATCAACTAGATTTGCAGGATTGTTCCCACAGTTATATATTCACTTTTTTTGTTCTTTTAACATACTTTCAAATTCATTAGCTTCCTAAATACCGTATATTCTTTCGGAACCACTATTGAAACCGGATCTTGAATATACTTTTTAAATTCTTTTATTCTTAGGTTAATCCGTCTTTGTATTGCTTTTTAATACTGTAGTATATTATACAATACAATGAAATATTTAGCTTAAATATATACTGAACGTAATGGTTATAATATCTTGATTAACACGTATGATTTGATAGAGACAACATGTATTGTGTGGCTTATAGTATTAGGTTTTTTCATTTTTTTAACAAGAGAAGTAATACTGGTAGTTGGGATAATTTTTCCTATTTTAATATGGGTACTTGTAAAGAAGGATTATCATAGAAAGAATTTAGAATAATTATAATTTTAAGAATTAGTCAATATCAAATTTGTTAGAGAATGAATATTTATTTTTAAGTATAACCTCGACTGATAGTATATAGGGATAAAGAAAGATTGGGAAGATCTACTTTAAATATCCCGAATGATTATAAATGTTAAATTCTAAAATTGCATGAATCATCTAAAGAACCTTCTGATGATACTGCTTATGATGATACTAATAGTCCATCTTCGCAGCATTCTACAAATGAAATTGAAAATTCATTAATACAAAACAAAAACTCATTGGCGTCCTCATCTAATCTATTTCACGAAGGAATTATCGCAGGCAAAAGAATAGCAAAAATATCTGTAGTTACCCTTTTAGCAATTGGCGTTGTTGAGATAGTAACAGGATATCTAAGTGGTAGTGTAGTAGCAACTGCTGACGGAATCGACTCTGTATCTGATGCTATGATCTCATTTATTGTGCTACTTGGACTTAGAATAGCTCATAAACCAGCTGACAAAAAATTCCATTTTGGATACCACAAGGTGGAAAGTTTTGCTGCCTTGATGGCTGCTATAGGAATGGTAATAATAGGAATAGTAATTTTTTATAATTCATATCAATCATTAATACATCCTCACGAGATAAAAGAACCAATCTTAGTAATGATTGTGTTGGCTGGTGCTAGTGCATTATCATTACACAGAGCATTTCAAATGCGAAAGATTG
>DASVEV010000262.1:0-4071 GCA_036380415.1 Nitrososphaeraceae archaeon | reverse complement strand
CTTCGTCAAAATTACACTACATTATTATAGCATAGAATAATAAAAATAAGTTAATTTATAAAATTGATTCTATGAATTAACATACGATATTACTAAAAGAAATACAGTAATTATATACTATACAGTGCTTGATATAATGTGTCAAATCTCATAGTGGAATCATATATAAAGTCAACTATAAATACAATTTTAGATGATATTGCTAAAAAATATTCTATTGATACAGCAAAAGAACATTTAACTGAAGATATGCCTGTTAAGGAAATAAAATTTAGGTATAGAACATATACTGAATGCGTTAGAATATTGTATAGGAATGCGGGTTACCTAAAAGAAATTTAAATATAGATTTCATTAACCTTGTTAATTAGATGCAAAGAGATAGTATAAAATAATTATAGTATTTTGCGTTTTCAGTTTTCAGCAATGTTAATTCAATATGTAGAATATAAAATATTTGTTATGAATTATTAAATAATATTTTATGTAATAATCTCAGTGAAAGATGAATAACCTAGATAATAGAACCGCTGCTTTAAATAAATATCAGCTTCCTGTACCAAAGAATTCTATTGAACGAATTGATAGAAATACATCACCTGCTCATATAGGAAAGTTAAGAAATGCAATAGACTTTATAGTTCCAGAAAATACCCCTGTACTCGCAGCAACAGATGGAATAATAACATTTGTTAAAGATGACTCAAAAATAGGAGGGGCTAGCCCTGCGTATTGGAACTTTTCTAATTTTATTTCAATTATGCATAAGAATAATGAAATCTCAAGATATGATCATCTCAAATTTAATAGTTCTAATGTAAAAGAAGGACAAAAGGTAAAACAAGGACAAAAAATTGCGGAAGTAGGTCTGACTGGTTATACATATATTCCACATTTACATTTTCAAATCTTCATATTTACTGGACCTAATATTTGGACAGATTTTGACACATTAATAGTTGAAGATTTTGTAGATTCATAAATATTTAAAAAAAAGAAAAATCTAATTTTAATTAATTGTTATTAGTTTAGAGTTAAGAGAAATATTAATGATAAGTTAATAATTTAGTTTCAGTTCTTCTATCATAATATATATGATTATTACTGCTTATTTTAAATATTAATTAGAATATTATTAAAGGAATTACTATATAATAATACAATTTTTAATCCAAATGATTACCATTAATCAAAGATAAAGATATTATTAAATATATTTTATATGATTGATATTTATTTATTTCATTTAATTCAAATGAATTATGCTCCATTATTATTTGACTTTATAATTTCTATTGTAACTCTATCTAACATCCAGAGTAATTAATAATAATACTCAAAATTAGTTAAAGAATAATTAAGGCTGATTATATATTTATATTTCATCACACTCATCAAAAGATTTGGCCTTAGATGTTTCATGTATGCGCATCATAACATTATTTATATAACCTTTTTTATTTATGATTCCTTTATCAGACAATAATTCCACTAATGTATCAATTCTAATGCTCAATTCTTCTAGTTGGTCTAATTCTCTTGACTTTAGTATTTCTTTGGCTTTATTTTTCTCATTTTTCCGGTGGGATGATGATATGTTATTTTTTGTAGGTTTATTCGTCAAAATATATCTTATCTAATCATTTTTGAGTATTTAAGCACTATTTTTATTATACTCTAAATTACAATTAAATAAATATACTTAACTAATATTTATAAACATCTTAATGAATAGATCTGATGATACATCAACAAAAAATCATACTAGATATGAAAAAATTTATAAGATAAAGACCTTCAATGATTCAATAAAATTCTATTTACCGAGAGTGGAAGGTTATAATGACATAATAAAAGATATAACCTTAAAATATGGAGCATTATCAATTTTTGAGTTTGATGGTTATTTCGAAGGAAAATTTGAACCTACTAAATATATACGAGTAGAAATTCATACTAACGATGTAAACACAGAGAATATGATTGAATTTGCCAATGAAGTAAGGATCAATTTGAAACAAAAGAGCCTTGCATTTGAATTTAACAATAATCTTATACTAGTTGAATCAGACAATTAATTAATTAATTAATAAATTAATAAATTTATTTAATATGATTTTTGACTTATAATATGTATATAAATTTATATGTATTACCATTTAATTACTTATTTCTATTGAAAAATTTTCAATTACTTTACTTATAATATGTTTTCCCGATAATAATGTATATTTTCTATAAATATAGGATTCTTTTGAGTTATAACCAATTTCTGTAATTCTTTTATATGTTTCTAATTTATTTTCCAATATAATCATACCTATTCCCTTTTCACCTTTTCTTATTTCATATATGATTTTATTAGGAAGGTTTTTCAAGTAAATAGTAGAGCTTGCAGATGCAAGAATCTGTTCTCTATCTTTAGAAATTATATTTATTTTCCTAGTTATAATATTATTTTTTTCAGCTTGTTGCAGAATTACTATCTTAGTTAATGAATTAAATAAAATTTGTAATAATTGTTCTGTTGTACCAGTATTCATTAAAAGAATCTTTTCAAAAGAATTTAACTTCATACTACTTGTCTTCTCGAGTTTTAAAATATCATTTAAAATAGTAGAATTAGATTTAATATGAATAATGAACATATACATTTAATTAATTAATGTTAAACCTAAAATATATTATAATATTCAATAAAATATCGACATACAATCAGTAACACTGCAAATGATATAGTTATTAAACTTATAATTTTTAGTGAATGTTCTAATTTCTTTGTATTACAATCAATAATATCTTGCGATTTCCTTTTTAATTCTTTATATTTTCTAGAAATTTTTATTTCTGTATATGCTACCAAAAATGCGATAATAGATGAAAGTAAGGCTAATATAGAAATAGAATTAGTTTGAATAACAAATCCTGCTAATAAAGGTACACCCCCCCATGATACTGCAAACCAAAAATTATTATGAAAGAATCCATTAAATAATTCAAAGTTATAAGCAAATAAAAAAAAGCCTTCAATAACTGCAATAATTAATAACAATGGAGCAAATGTAATAATATAATAAATGCCTAATATATAGGACACAGAAAGCCCTCCTATTACCATTAATCTCAATTCCAAGGTAGAAAAAAAAGTACCCCAAGGTTTAATTTTTTTTGAACCTAGGTTATCTGCAGCATGAGCGGAAACACCAAGAGCTAAAAAATAAATAATAAAGATCGATAGAACTCTATCCCATGCTATAGATTCTGAAAGCATTGAACCTATTATTGTAAAAGAGATACACATTCCAGTATATGGAAGAAATAGCATTCCAATGAAAGCCCTGAATTTCAATGGGCCAAATCTTGGAACGAACCATTCGTTTATACGAATGGATTTAAAATTGTTGTCATTCATATTTTAAATGCAGACATTATTGCAGAAGTTTTGCCTGTATAATATTTAACATCAAGAGATCGAAACCCTTTCTTTTCTAATGCTATTTTTAGATCTTTAGTCCATGTAGTCTGTTTTATAACTTCATCTAAATTATAAAAAACGTATTTCCATGATCTAATAATTTGGCCAGCCAATTTCAGAATATTAAAATAGGAATTCCACAGAAGTCTCATTATTTTATTCAATGGATATACAAAATCAAAGAAAATAACTAATCCACCTTTTTTGAGTAGACGCCATATTTCATCAACTACGATAGAAATTTTTGCATATTTAGCCAAATAACAAGACACTATACAATCAAAACTTTCTGGTTTAAATGGTAATAACTCTGCCATAGAATTTACCAAAAGTGAATATTCTCTTTTTGCTTTAGCATTAGATATATAACTATAGGTTAAATCAACCCCGATAAGGTTTTTGTATGGTATTTTAGAAATGAATGAGGAAAAAATTCCTGTCCCACATGCAACATCTAGTATATTTTTATGTTCTGGAGTTATATAATTAGCAATATTTTGTTTCCACAATGAATCTCTTCCAAATGTAGTATATTTTACTATTCGATCATAGCTAGCAGCATTTCGGTTAGAAAAAAACCTTTTTGCAATAGATTG
>DASVEV010000261.1:0-4671 GCA_036380415.1 Nitrososphaeraceae archaeon | reverse complement strand
AAATTATGGATGGGGAGGCATATCAGAGTTAGCTACTAGATTGGGAAAAAGTGTTAGTTATGTAGATAAACGAATAAGATTACTTGATCTACCACCAGATGTTGTTGAATCTCTTTCTACAGGTAGTTTAAGTGTAAGTATAGGAGATGAATTGCTGCCATTAAAGGAAAAAGAACAACAATCAAAATTAGCTGAATTGATAAAGCAACGAAAACTATCATCAAGACAAGTCCGTGAGTTAAAGAGTGAGATGAAAATTTCTGACAACCCCTATGATGTCTTAGACTTTCAAACTAGAATAATTGATATAGATGCAAAAACACAAAAATCATTTGATAAAGCTATTATTGCCATAAGAGTTGCCATGACCAAATTGGCTTCTGTTATCAATGATGTAGAGGATAACTGGACTGTATATGAAATCCTTTTACAGCACAAAAACATGCTACACAACCAGATAGATATTCTTTACAAGGAAAAGAAAAAGATCTAAGTCTGCCGGAAATTTTTCGGCGCCGAAAAATATTTCTCTTTTTATACTATGCATTTTTCAGGAAGTCTGTATGCATATCTCTATTAATTCATGAATATCTAAAAATAATAAATATATTATTCTGTAACCTTGATTGTTAACTAAAAAAAGGTCCAACGTATTATTAATACATTAAAAGAAAAAAATAAAGAAGGATGAATTTTAATCAGATTACTACTGTTTATACCAACATCACATCTGTGTTGTCAATGATGATCTTTGCACAAATTGTTCTGAGATGCAATTAGAAGAATATAAAAATAATAATAATAACAATAAAATCAATAAATATACATTCATATTAAAACCTCAAAATTTAAAAGATATTTCACACATAATGTAATCTAAAGTGTTAAAGGATTCAAAAAATAATCATGAATCAAACGATAAGATGTCTTTAAAGTTTGATATTCAAAGGTATCTTGACGTTAGTATAATTCCTAGTTTTGATGATGATGATAATCATTTCTTTGGTATTAAAGATGCAATACCTATTACATTAAAAGTAGAAAGTTTTATTTTTATTAAATCATATTGTATACATAATATTCATCACATTTTTAGACTACCTGTAAAGACGGAAATCAAATGGAAAATAAATGGAGGGACTGATAATGGTGCTTTCAAAATAGGAGGCGGAATGGATGCTGAGTATTTTGCTCGAGACGATGGTGATTCTGTAATTTTTTATCCTCAATTAAAAAATACCAGCAAAGATACAACTTACAAAAATATCTGCATTTACTTGACAATTAATCAATTGGGATCAACTTTATTTAAACAACAAGAGTACAAATTTATTGTTAATGTAAATATTTTGATAATAAGAAAATTTTTAAAAAGAAATTACAGGGTAAAGATGTTTGTAAGTAAGCTTGACGACGATGACAATTATGATGATGAAAATAATAACAAAGTAGACGATAATAACAACAACAATTCTATATCAAATTCTCATATTTCAAGTCCTGCTGATGATTATGATCTAAAATCTATCGGTAAGGTAGAACAAGATGGAGATCTAATATTGTTTAAATCCGTTAACAGTTGCAAAACTTGTAATTTAATGGTTATTGTCAAATCTAATAAAACTTCTTTTTATATAAAATTTTTTAAAAAACACTTGATAACAACTGAAATTGTCAAGATTTCTGCAGAGAGCAACAATACTACTACAAAAAATAATTATAATAACAATAATAGTTCTGTTCTATTAACTGGATCAAAGTACAAAAAATATTTTTTAGAGGGTGTAAAAATTGAACCAAGGTTATTTTGGAAATCCAATTCAGGGAAACTTGTATACGGATATTTAGGGCAATCTCTAATTTATTATACTCCTGGTGAAGATGATTTGTCACAATCTCCATTAACAATAAATTTATATTTTCAATATGATCATAATTTGGAAGATTTACAAAAAGCGAATCTTTTAGATAGTAAAAAGATTTGGATATTAAGACAACCACCTTTAATGGGAGGATGAGAGTATATGTTCTTAGTAATTATTATAACGATTTAATAAAATCATTATTTACTTATTTATTTATTATTTTTTTTCATTTCTGTCTGACCAATCAATAACTATAATTTTAAAAAACAAAATTACTATTAAATATTTATGAGTAGAATTAGTATAATAAATGTGAAAACATGCTAATTAAGAATTTTTAACATTAATAAATACTAATAATAATAACTATAATAAAGAAATCTTCTAAAGAAATACCATTTATAATATCGATCTTTTTGACAAATATAAAATGGTAATTTGTTATTATAATAATATACATGATTTTATATTCCTCTCTTACTTTTATTATTGTAGAAATTGACACAACAACAAGAATGTATTTTTTGTAAAATTGCACTTAAAAAAATACCAACAAATATAATTATTGAAAATGACAAAGCAATGGCTTTTCTGGATGCGTTCCCATTATCCAAAGGGCATGCCCTTGTAATACCCAAAGCTCATTACTCCAAAATTCAAGAGTTAGACGAAAATTCATCACAATCACTATTCAATATATTATGGAAAATAACTAACCCCATTGAGAAAGCTATGCGTGTTAACAGCTCAACTATAGCTATCCATAATGGAAAAGAAGCAGGACAAGAAATTCCACATGTTCACATTCATGTTATTCCCAGAGAGAGTGGTGATGGTGCAGGACCAGTCCATTCAATGTTTAAGAATAAACCAAATGTTAGTAGTTCTGATATGGCTTCTATCATTGCAGAAATAAAAAAATCTTTAACATAATTTGTTCAATCTGTTTATGGTGTAATTTTACAATTATACCAAAACAAAGACAATACAAGGCAAAGTATTAAAATCAAAAGAGCAAGCAACATCTGCTATTTATCATTATTATTTTATATTTATATCATCACCCATCATCTATACTATTGTAGTATCAAATTGTAATATTTTTAAAAATTAAATGATGATTTGCTTATAGCAAAAAAAATATTTTTTTTTATTTTTATATAGGTAAAAAATCAATATTCATTATTGGATAACATTAATAAATCAAAAGTATTTCAAAACATCAAAGATAAAATAATAGATTTAGATGAATTCGTTTTTCTTACCGGAGCTGGAATATCCCAAGAAAGTGGAATACCTACCTTTCGTGGACCTGAAGGATTATGGAAAAAATATGATCCTATGAAACTTGCCTCCATTTCTGGTTTTTATGAAAATCCAAAATTAGTTTGGGAATTTTATAAAGATAGACAAGAATTAATATGTAATTGCAATCCTAATCTAGGTCATATATCTATTGCAGATTTTGAAAAAATAAAAAATTCGTCTGTATTAACTCAGAATATTGATGGATTACATAAAAAAGCAGGTAGTAAAAATATTGTAGAATTACACGGAAACATTTTAAGAATGGAATGCACAGAATGTGAATTTCAAGAAACAATTGAAAAGAAAATTGGTCAACCACTACCACCAGTTTGTAAAATTTGTAAAAATATCCTAAGACCATCTATTATTTTATTTGGAGAACCGCTCAATCCAGATATATGGGAGGAAGCTGAAAGATTATCAAATGGCTGTGATGTAATGTTTATAGTAGGAACTTCATTGAATGTAGGGCCTGTTAATCAATTACCACTTTATGCTAAAAAAAATGATGCTATTTTGATTGAAGTTAATCCTGAACCTACAATATTTAATAAAATCATGAATTATTCAGTTCAAGGCAGTGCAACAGAAATATTACCACAGTTATTGCATTTATAGAAAAATAAGTATATTAAAATAATTAATAAATATTTTTTTATAATCAATCAATTATACTCTAAATGAGAATTTATTATATAACTTACTAAAGTTAGTAAATTCTTTATTTATATATATTTTTATTATTACCTATATCAATTATGATAACAACTAAATTAATTGATGAAATTAGAATGTCAAATGATAAAATTATCCGTTTAATAAAAGGAGATATAACTGATCAAAATGTTGATGTTGTAGTCAATCCAGCCAACTCTTATTTGAAACATGGGGGAGGTGTTGCTGGTGCTATTGTTAGAAAAGGAGGCAAGATAATTCAAACAGAAAGTGATAAGATAGGATTTGTTCCAGTAGGTTCATCTGTAATCACAACATCTGGGAAATTACCATGTCATGCTATAATTCACACTGTTGGTCCGAAGATGGGCGAAGGAAACGAAGATTTCAAGCTTTCAAAATCACTTCATAGTTCTCTTTCCCTAGCTTCAGACAATAGTTATAAAAGTATTTCAATTCCTGCAATAAGTTCAGGAATATTTGGATTTCCCAAAGATAGATGTGCTAATATTATTTTAGATGAATCTATCAAATTTTTGCAAAATAATAATACATCTCTTCAAACAATTGAATTTTGTATAATAGATGATGAAACACTTTTTCATTTTAAAACGAAATTTAAAAAAGTAAAGAAAAATTTTTCTTCTCCCGATAATCTTTAGATAGTAATATATCTGTATTATGTACACTTATTATAAACTTTCCATATTATAAGCTAGTAAGAACTTTAGAGATGAAAGAGAAGATATGTCTCCAATAGAATTTTCACTTCAAGTTATATTAGTATCTACTTCTGGAGTCTTGTCTCCTGGTCCTTTATTTT
>DASVEV010000260.1:0-11565 GCA_036380415.1 Nitrososphaeraceae archaeon | reverse complement strand
TAATTGATACACTTCATGAGGTATTGTTTTTACTAGTTTTTCAGCCACATCTTGATCCGCTAAAAAATCACTTCCTTTAATTGTATCATATATATGAGATTCTATATTATCTCCTTCATCTTCAAACAAAACTGCTGCAGTACCTCCTTCAGCGGATACAGAATGAGATCGCATCACTTGAACTTTGGAAAAAACACCTATACTGATATTATCATTTCCATATGCTGCTGCAGCAATTGCAGCTCTCAAGCCAGCTAGGCCTGACCCAATAATAACAACATCATGTTGAATTGAATCTGTCACTAATTTATCCCAAAAAAGTGTACTAGGATAATACAAATATACTTTATGATTAATTCATGAGAATATTTCATGATGTAATTTATAATTACTTAAGTTTTGATAATGTCTCTATTAAAAAGAAATACAAAAATAAAGAAAAAAAGATTAAAACAAAAGAAATTGAATTTTGTGTGATAAATCAACAAAAGTAACTTAGTCAATTAGAAAAAAAATGAGCAGATGAGTTTTCAAGATTTACATTTATTACTAGTAAGTAATTTGTATTTATTTTATTATGGTTATAAAATATTCTAAGAGAGTATTCCTTGCTCCAAATACTTCAGACCAAGAAATAATGGATAAAGCAATAAAAATTCTCATCTCTAATGGTATAAATAATAATGATATCCAAATTAACTATAATACAAATGAGTTAGAAGAAGGAGATCTCTATATCAGTTATGATCCTCCAGATCTGGTGATACGAAATGTCTACCAGAAGAAAAGTAGTGGAATCATAAAGATGAAAAGTATTTCTATGATAAAATTATAGGAACTGAGGAATTTTTTTATCTAAATATTCTATATTCTCAACTATCTCTTTTCCATCCTTCATATTTCTAATAATTACATTGTTCTTTGAAATTTCCTCTGGAGCGACAATTATAGTCAGAGATACTCCCTTAGAGGAAGCATCGTAAAGTTGCTTTCGAAGCGATCTATTGGATAAGTCATATTCTACAGTAAAGCCTTTCTTTCTTAATTTGCTTAAAATTGAAAGAGCTGAATTTCTAACTGATTCATTGCTATTAGCAATATATAGAATTTTTTTAATATTATTTGGAAGTTTTTTATGATATTGCAAGGCTAAAATTATCCGTTCTACTCCTCCAGCTGCACCTACTGCACCAATATCAGGCCGTCCAAATACACGAGTAAGTTTATCGTACCTCCCTCCTCCTACTAAAGAACCCACATTGGAAACCTTGTCAAATATCTCAAAAACAATCCCAGAATAATAGTCTAATCCTCTCACTACACCTAGATTTACTCTTATATTCTGAATACCTCTCAATTCTAATGATAAAAATAACTCTTGTAAATAACTGATGCTTTTTAAATTCTTTAACTTCCCATGAGAAGTAAGATCCAAAATCCCTCCTTTGAAAGAAGAAATTTCCAAAAGGTCTTGAAGAATTTGTTCATCAACAATGTCCTTGTATTCTGTACATACTTGTCTGACTCCTTTTTTTGGAACTTTATCTATAGCTCTAAAAAGGTTTCCTATGGAATTTTCGTCGTCAAGGCCGTATTTTATTTTTATATATTCTTCAAGGATTCTTCTATCACTTATCTCAATAATTGTTTCAAGGTTAAGTTTGGCGAAAAAATTCGAAACAAATTCTATTATTTCGGCTTCTGCATCTGTCTTGAAATTATCATAAATTTCAATATCCCATTGATGAAAATAACGATATCTGCCAGCTTGAGGTTCGTCATATCTGAAAACTCCACCAAAATTTGCTAATTTTATAGGCATACGTATATCTCTTTTTGAGATAGCGAATCTGGTTATCCCTATTGTAAGGTCATAACGTAAAGCAATATCTCGTCCACCTTTGTCCTTAAAACTATAAACCTCATTTATTATTGATTCCCCGCTTTTTGCTTCAAGTGTTGACAATAGTTCAATAGGTGAGGGTTCAATGACTTGAAAATTATATGAGGCGATGGTCTCGTAAAATTTTTCTTTAATATAATTTATATAAAAGACATCTTCCTGGGATATATCTCTCATCCCTCTTGGTAAGTCCAGCTTCACAATAAAAATTGAAAATATTGGAATTTAGATTTTCCGATTTTTCATTATTTATATAATATAGTTTAAAGCAGTGTATTCACGTATGGAAGAGAAATTCAGGTATCTAGACCATATGACAGATCTAATAGTAGAAGCTTATGGTAATACTTTACAAGAACTATTCGAAAATTCTGCTTTTGGATTAATAAATGCCATGTTTGATATGTCTAATGTAGAATTAAGCCATTCAATCAAGATAATTGCACAAGGACACGATTTTAAAAGCTTACTCTATGATTGGATAGAAAAAATCATTTTAGCAATCTACATTGACAGAATGATTGTGGTCAAGTTCGATTCTCTTTCATTCTCAAAAATAATTACCAATGACCATACGAATAACAACAATAAAGAAAATAATAATAATAATATAACAATCATAAAAGAAATGGAATTTTTAGCAAATGATCTGGATTTGTATGATTCTGACAAGTCTACTAAGTCACAACCAGATAATTACATCTATAAAATAGAAGCTATTGGAAATGGAGATATAATTGATTTACAAAAACACGAATACAAAATAGAGGTAAAATCTATAACATATCACGAAATGGAAATAAAAAGGGACGAAGATGGTTATTATATTGCAAGGTTTTTGGTAGATTTGTGACATATGATATACTAACTTTCTCCAATAATTTTATATAATTTTATAAACTTAAGGTATGATCAAGGATACATGCAAGCTAATACAAATAATAACGATGATCTAATAATAGAATTATCTGAAGAAAACTTTGAAGAATCAATAAATGGTAATAAACCCATTCTTGTTGACTTTTGGGCCACATGGTGCGGTCCATGTAAATTTATGTTACCTGTATTCGATAAACTGGCAAAAAAATATTCCTCTAAGATCGCTTTTGGAAGGCTCAATGTAGACGACTCTCAATCTATTGCTGTAAAATATGATGTCTATGCAATTCCTACGTTTATCATATTTTCTAAAGGACAGACAGTCGAACGGGCAGTAGGAGCTGTTGGGGAAAAAGGATTAGAAACATCCCTGGAAAAATTTTTTAAATCTTAAGGACGTTTTCAATATAATAAAAGTTAGTTAACTTGATGTCATTACTGCTGCTGAGAATTATCTAACAATAAAATGGGAAATTCTTTTCCTATTGAGTGATATAGTTTTTGTACTGCTATGATTATTTATCTTGTTTTTCATTTGAATTGACTGAAAATTTAATCATCAATGCACCTGATTTATAATAGAGTGAATTAGGCTTACAAAACTCAACAAGTCTAAAATATCTCTTTTATAAATATATAGTCAGATATAACCATAAGCTGGATCTGATTTTCTTTTTAAATTCAATATAAAATCAAATATTTCTTTTTCTTCTTCATTGAGTCTATGCCCAAACTTTTCGTTTAATAGCTTTGCATGCCTACTATTGAGATCGGTATAAAAGAAATCACCTTCATTTATTTGTCTTCCAATGGTAGGACCTCTTATAGATACAGCAACCTGCATACCTTTTTTTGCTTCGTCAATATTTTTTCCTTTGTCTTGAATTTGATGAATTGTTCCCACCTTAGATCCGTGCTCATTTATAACGTGATTTTTCTGTCTCAGTTTTCCTACAAGTATTTCCGCTCCGAAAACAGCTGGGTCATTCCTCCTAAATATGAATCCTTTTAAAAAATGTATTTTACAAATTGGCGGAATTTCCTCAAACATAATAGAATCAGCATGTTCCTTCTGATATTTTACCCAGTCAGTATAATTTCTTACCAGGTTATAGATTACTTTTTCATTAAAAATGTGAACGTCACTTTCTGTAGATTCTTTTTTAGCATCATCTAGAACTTTAACATTAAAACCTAATATCACTCCAAGATATCTATCTTTATCTTTAACTGCATGCGCTGCCAAAACATCTCTTCTGATTATATGTCCAATATCGGCACTTTGAATAGGTATATTTTCTTTTTTCAACATATCAATTATAGCTTCAAGTGACCCAATTGTGTCACATCTAAGAATCACACCTAACGAATTAGTATTATTAATAAAAGTATCTTTGATCTCTAATTCAATAAGGTGTCGAATTTCTTTTTCTTCTTCTTGATTTCTTAAAACATATAAAGGACTGCCGGCCAATACACCTTCTAAGTCAGGAGACACTATTCTTAAACCCGCGGCTGATATTACTTCAGTCACTGACCTAAATTTATCACGTGGATCACGCATTTCATCTAAAGGCTTTGGAAGGAGTAAAGCTTTAACTTTAGTTATTACTATATCATCTCGCTTTGCAACCATGATCATATCTCCTTGCTTAATAGTTCCATCTAATAGTATCATATTAGCAGAAGGGCCTAGGCCAAGTTCTTCATTGATTTCTAGAATGATACCTCTAACATAGTCATAACGTCTCTCCAACCTTTTTTTCATATACTGTTGGGCTAAGCCAACAAGTACCGCCATCAATTCTGGTATCCCAACTCCAGAAACAGCACTAATTGGAACTATAGCCAACTCTTTATCAAATTCTTTAATGCGCCAAAAGGCTTCAGAATTAAAGCCCATTCGTGACAGTGATCCGACAACACTGTAAATTTTTTCATCTAAAAGAGTAAGAATATTAGAATCCTGTTTCTTTATTTCTTCCGATATAAATCCTAAATTAAGTGTATTTTCCTTTCTGCTGCGACTTGATTCTCCCTTTTTTTTCCCTTTCCAACCTGAAACCATATCTATTTTATTTAGTGCCACAACAAAAGGAACCTTTCTCTTTTTTAGTATCTCTATACTTTCTATTGTCTGTGGCTCAAAACCTTTGTTTACATCTGCAACTACTATTGCTATATCCGCTGCTGATCCCCCTCTACTTCTAAGATTAGCAAACACTTCATGCCCAGGTGTATCAATAAATAAAAGGCCAGGGATTTGCTCATCGGTTTTAGTAAGTCGTTCATATAAAGGTCCAGTTATTGTCTTAATTGTTTCTATTGGAAAAAAGCTTGCTCCGATATGTTGAGTTATACCTCCAGCTTCACGAGCCTGTACTCCTGTACCTCTAATCTTATCTAATAAGGAAGTTTTTCCTGAGTCGACATGACCCAATACAACTACTACTGGCTGTCGGAGGTTCACGTTGTTACTACTTAAAAATGACTTGAGATTCTTTTATAAAACTTTCATATGAGTCAGAAGCATGGATGATATTTTTTGTAATACCAAGACCATAATCTCCTCTAATTGTGCCTGGCTGCGCTTCGAAAGATTGAGTCGTGCCGATCATCAGTCTTACAATATTTATCGCATTCTCTCCTTCTAAAATACAGGCAACTACATTAGAAGATGAGATAAAGGACACAAGTTCACTGAAAAATGGTTTATTTTTGTGTGCATCATAAAACTCTTCTGCTTTTTCTTTTGTAAAAATATATGATTTAAGTTCTTTAATTAGGAATCCTTTATCCTCAAATCGCGACAAAATTATTCCAGTGAGTTTGCGTTCAAAAGCATCTGGTTTTATAACTATTAATGTTTGCTCGCTCATCTACGTATCTTTTCTATTTATTAGGATTTAGAGACCTTAATTCCACCCTTGACGTATTTGTTAGTCCATTTCTGCTTTCGAGGATCTCTTCTTAACTTTCGAAGGTTTTTTTTGCATTTGTTTGAACAAGTCCATTGAATAGCTCCATCATTCTTGACCAACATAATTCCGCTAGCAGAAGAAATACGTTGACCACAGAAGAAACAATTGCGTAAAGAAGTAGCTGTTTTACTCATTTTTAATTAAACCTCATTATTTTTCTCTGTTTTTATATTATTTATATTACTTTATTTTTCTCGCTTCTCTTTCAGTTTCTCGGAGCATCAATACGTCATTCATTCTAACGGAGCCTTTCACATTTCTCGTTAAAATTCGGCCTTTATCTTTTCCTTCTAAAACTCTGACTCGTACTTGAATTACTTCCCCTGCAATACCGGTTCTACCCACGATCTGAATTACTTCAGCAGGTACAACTTTCTCTTCTACTGTTTTACTCATTAACTATAACACCTGACTTTTTATTATGGATTAGGAGATTGTGTATTTTTATTTTTGGTAGAGTTAACTATTTCATCTAAAATATGTTGGGACTCACCAGCATCAATAATGGATGCAGCTGCCGAACCAACACTTATTCCCATTGCTTCCCCTAGTTGTTGTTTACTTGGTACAAAGACATAGGGAGCATTTCTTTCTTCACATATAATTGGGAGATGAGCAACTACTTCTGGTGGTTCCACGTCTTCTGCGATAATAGCAAGTTTACTAACACCTCGTTCAACTGCCTTAGTTGTTTCATTAGTTCCTTTTCTTATTTTTCCACTATCTTTTGCTATTCTTAGTGCTTCATAAATAGCACTTACCAAATCTTTTGGTACTTCAAATTTAACATAATACGGTTTACTCATTATTCAATATCACCCTTTGGGATCATCCATCTCTTTACAAAATAGAGCCTATTAAAATGTTACCTCTATTAGGAGAATTTCGAAATTTTTTATCAATATAGATAAAATTTTAATTTTTGATTTGTCTAAATCTAATAAAATAAGAATTTGGTGATTTTAAATAAAAATATTCTACTACAAAAATAAATTGTATATCTTAACTTTATTAACCTTCACTATTTACATCAAAAGTTCTTTTAATAGAACATCAAAATATTATAGTTATTGAAATAACAACAAAAATAAACAGTTGGTGATTGAGTTGATGAAGCCAGATGTTATGAGTTCTTCAGTAGTTAGGAAGTGGAACTATTATTGTATAATTTGATTTTTAGTTATATTCATGGGGTTAACCTTAAATAATTATGTTAAATATAATTATAGAGTTTGAAGGAGACAATCGTAAATAGCATCAAGACTAACAAAATAATTTTGAACAATACCTACATCTATGGTATGGTTTTGTAAAAGAGAGAGATTGAATGAGTGAGAGAGAGGTTTATTAATTAGGTAGATCAGAATGAAGGCACAAATAAAACGTAATATATCAAACAATTCTAAGACACCCCAAAAATCTAAAAATAAAAACTTTGACTATAACAAACCAGTTGGAAAATGTATGATTTGTTATACATTATCAGGCTGGCATTGTTATGACTGTGGTAACGATTATTGTCAAAACCATTTTCATATCCATAAAGAAAGTAATCAATGCTCGTAAAATTTAAGGAGAATATTATTCCAAATTATATAAACTATAATGGATGAGCTTGTTATAATAGTGGTAATTTAATTAGTTATTGAGTAAAGTAAAATGTACCTCTTTATTATTTTAATTTATCACGCATAAAATTCAAAATAAATGTGTTTTTAAAAATAAAAAAAAGCAAAAAATTCCAAATATTATTTCTCGTTCTACTTTTCCATGAGAACTTTTGTAATGCGGGAGGTGGGATTTGAACCCACGAATCCCTAAGAAACAGGGTTGTAGGAAACTAGTTTGTAGCCGAGGACCATTACTTTTCTTTCTAAGCCTCGCACTGTCCTTCTATCTCATCTGAGAAAAAAAGACAGACCTGCGCCGTTGGCCTGGCTTGGCAACCCCCGCACTTGAAATACAATTTATAATAGCCAAATTTATCTATTCTTAAATTAATATATTATGACGATTAAAATAAAAGAAAATAAATCTAATACTCAGCGTTTATTTGGGACTAATGGTGTTAGAGGAATATACGGAAGAGAATTAACTTTTCCTTTGATAATAGATTTGACATACTCATTAGCAACATATTTTAAAACTGGACCCATTGTCGTAGGTTACGATGGAAGAAAGTCAAGTCCTATTTTATCAAACATTGTATCAGCTGTATTAAATGCGGGTGGTTTGGATGTAATCATGGCTGGTCAATTACCTACTCCCTGTTTACAATTTGCTGCTAAATCAAAAAAATGCGGTGGTGGAATAATGGTTACAGCTTCACATAATCCACCTGAATACAATGGAATTAAACCTTGTGCTACGGATGGTGTAGAGATATCAAGAGAGGATGAGCTTAAGGTTGAAGATATATTTTATAATCGAAAATTTTCGAAAACAGATCAAACAAATAAGACTTTTGCAGATCACAATATTATAAATGAGTACATGGAAAGAGTTTTATCTTTAATAGATGTTGAAAAAATAAAATCTAGATCTTTTAAAGTAGTAATGGACTTGGGCAATGGTATTCAGGCTCTGGTTGCACCATATTTGTTAAAAAAATTGGGTTGTCAAATCTTTACAATAAACAGTAATATTGATGGAGATTTTCCAGGGAGAGGACCAGAACCAACTGTTGACAATTTAACTAGCCTATCTAACATGGTGAGAGATTTGAATGCAGATTTTGGAGTAGCTTATGATGGAGATGGGGATAGAAGTTTATTCTGTGATGAAAAAGGAATTATTCATCCAGGAGATAAAACTGCTGCTGTAATTATCAAGTATTTAATAAATGGAAAACATACCGGTTCAGAGATTATATGTCCTATAAACACAACTTTGAATGTTCAATTAGTTGCTGATGAAGGAAATTCAAACGTTGTATATACAAAAGTAGGTAGTGTGGAAGTATCCCGAGAGATGGTCAAAAGAAATGCTCTTATTGGTTTAGAAGAAAATGGAGGATTTATGTATGGTAAATTAAACCAGGTAAGAGACGGAGCAATGACAACAGGATTGGTTTTAGATATGCTTACCAATTTTTCATTGGCCAATAAAACAACTAATTCATTTTCTGAAATCATAGCATCACTAAAAAAAATAGCGCAATTCAAAACCAAATTTAAATGTCCTTCCAAGGAGATAGCAAATAAGATAGTTACCAAATGTTTAGAACATGGATCACCCAAAAAAATCGAGAAGTTGGATGGAGCCAAAATTTGGATTGACGATGAATCGTGGATAATGATTAGACCAAGTGGAACTGAACCACTGGTAAGAATGTACGGAGAATCGATCTCACAAACACTCCTGGATTCAAAAGTGAAAGAATACACAAGAATAATAGAAAGTGTGTTACAATAAATAGAAAAATATCAAAAAACAAAACAAAATTATGGTAGAAAAATGTTGAATCAAAAAAAGATTAAAGAAACTAAGAAAACTTTAATCGAGATAACTGTCATCGGAAAGGACAGAAAAGGTGTAGTTGCAGAAATTACTAACTTTATCTTTAAGAATTATGGAAACATTGAAAAAATAAATCAAAATGTAATAAAAGGACTCTTTGGTATGCAGCTTGAAGCTTCATTCAATAGAATAATAAAGGAAGATCTTGATAGAGGTTTAGCAGTACTTGCGAAAGATTTAAAGATGGAGATCAAGGTGCATTACCAAGAACCAAACAGATTAACTAATATTGCTATTCTCATAAGTAATGAAGATCATTGTGTATTAAAAATACTTGAATCGTACCATAAAAAGGAACTTAAATCAAAAATTCAGATTATAATTGGAAGCTCGAATCTATTAAAACCAATAACCGATAAATATAACATTCCTTTCTATTTGGTTGATCACAAAGATCAGCTACAAGCAGAAGGACAAATTTTGAAATTATTCGAGGAATACAACATAGACATGGTAGTTCTTGCTAGATATATGAGGATTCTTACCCCAAATTTTGTATGGAGATATCCTAATAAAATAATCAATATTCATCCATCATTATTACCTGCTTTTCCTGGTGCATACGCTTATGTTCAAGCTTACGAAAGAGGAGCAAAAATCGTAGGTTGTACAGCCCATTTTGTAACTGAAGAATTGGATCAAGGGCCAATCATATGCCAGAAATCTTTTAATGTTATGGATACAGACGACATAGACTCAATTAAAAACAAAGGAAGAAGATTAGAAAGTTCAACATTGCTTGAGGCGGTAAAATTAGCTTTGGAAGGAAAACTTGAAGTTTATTGGGGAAAGGTTCACATTAAAAAAACATCGAAGAAGAAAATAAAATTATTATAGATATCTTCATGACATACATATGTTGTTATTTTTAAACTATAAAAATAAATACAAACATTATAAAAATTGATAAAAGAACTATTGATAGGAAGAAGTACACAGAGGAGTAGGAGTTGGAGGGATAGATTTACAAAATGAATAACATTTACAGGTTATCTAACACTGATATGGAAAAATGGAAAAAAAAATCCGATCAAATAATAATTCCTATAGGATCGTTAGAACAACATGGTGCTCATCTTCCGGTATCTACAGATTCCATCATAATAGAACATTTAGCCAAAAACATCGCTGAAAAAATTCAAATTTTATATATTCCCGCTATACCTTTTGGTATTTCCTTTGAACATGAACCCTTGTTTAATATATCACTATCTAACAATACTTTCTCCAATCTTATTGGAGATATCTGTGTATCATTGGCAAAATATGGAATGAAAAATATAATCTTGCTAAATGGTCATCATGGGAACATGGGATCTATGTATTATATATCTCAAAATGTTTCTCATAAAATTCCTTCAAATACAAGACTCAATTTTATAAATTACTGGAATCTAATGAAGGACTTTGATCATGCTGGTGAAATTGAAACATCTCTTTTATTAGCTATTAATACAAAGTTGGTCAAAATGAAAATGGCACGCGCAAATACCAAAGAAATTGACGGATCAAAAGTTGCTTATACAAGCCTTACATCACATCCTGGTTCTTTCCCAAAAATCACAGGGAATGGAGTCTGGGGTGATCCCACAAAAGCATCAATAATAAAGGGACGATCGTTGTTGGAAGATTTAATTCAAAAGCTTGAGCAAACTATAATAGAACTTCGAAAGTTTAGTTAACTCATATAGTTATTTCTCGATTTTTTTATTAAGTAATATTTCACTAATAAAAAAATTAATGTATTTGAATGAAATTTTAATATATAACTAATATTCATTTCATAGTTACAGGTAGAATTAGTATTGTCAATTGATATGGCCGTAAAGGTTTTGGATGAGAGTTTTGGAAAAATTGTACTGATAAAATTAAAGGGTGGTAAAGTGATTAGAGGAACTCTTCATGGTTTCGATCAACACATGAACTTATTACTTGATGATGCTGTAGAGATAGTAGAAGGTAAGTCATCAGATTTGGGAACTATTGTAGTAAGAGGGGATAATGTAGTTATAATATCCCCGCCCCCTGTGTAAGATAAGGGAAGAATGTCGAAGAAGAGTAGGAGGTTGATATGAGAACATGACAAAAGGAACAACTTCAATGGGCAAATACACACGCAAGAAGGTACATATAAGATGTAGAAGATGTGGCCATAATTCATTCCATAAGCGGGGAAAAGCATGTTCAAAATGTGGTTATCCTGATCCAAAAATGAGAAAGTATAACTGGATCAAACGTCAAGTAATGTGATGGAAAATAATGAATAAGAAAGAATATAAATAA
>DASVEV010000259.1:0-2029 GCA_036380415.1 Nitrososphaeraceae archaeon | reverse complement strand
TCAGCTCCTTCAATAAAATGAGAAGGAGCATCCATATGAGTTCCAGTATGTGTGCTTAAAAAAATTGCTTCTGAATCATAGCCGTCAATAGTATATTTAGACCACTTTAAAAAATAGACATTCGGAGATCCCGGATAAAGTTTAATATCAGAGTTTATTGATTGACTTAAATCTATAATCATATTATTTGCAAATTGCATCTCCCTTTTAATTATTTCAGAAGAATACAAGATAATTTAATGACTAAGAAGACGATATCAAATAAGTGTTTTAAAATATAACTATTTAATTTGCATTAATCACTATAAATACTATATTATTCGAATATTTTAAAATGCCATAACCCTCTCTTTATCTAGTATTAGGAGCCAAGGATATCTAGATCAGGGAAGAAGGCTAAGACATCAGAGTAGAACATTTTGTATGAACTTTTAATGTGTGTATATAGTATTTAACACTTGGAGATAATTTTGTTAAATTATTAAAGTTTAATATCTATTCATTAAACATTACTCACTTAGATGAGTGATCGTTTTGATAATAATGAATGGAGAAATAATTCTAAGAAAGGGTTGGTTTGTGGCATAATGCTTTGTCGTAACTCACCAATAAAACAATGTCCTAGATGTTTATTTCATTATTGCTCTGAACATGTAAAAACACATTTTCATCCAGCAAATTGACCCGAAACCATATATTTAATAATGTAAGCTATAGCCTTCTGTATCTCTCCCAGAGAAGAGGCTATATATCTGATGAATTTAAAGGTATAATCTTTTCATAAGATTAAACGAATAAATTGTCCTAAAACTGGTCGGATGAGTTTAATTAAAGTCTTATTTCCTTTATTCTAATGCAAAAATCACTTCCATTAGTATATAATTCTGCAATAGCTTTAAATTTTGATCCCTTCTTTAAAAGGTTCCTAGGTCCATCATAATCATAATAGTTTAGTAATGCATACCATCTTTCATTTACTAGAACATATGCTTTGCCAGGTAAAATTTTTTCCACATAGATATTATATTCTGTTCCTGTTGTTTTATTTGGTAATCGATTTAAAGTTATTGATCTATTATTTTTTAATTTGATTACTTGTTGCTTCTCTAATTTCTTTAGGGCTTGTAATATAATATGTGTATCAAATGTGAATTTTTCATGAAAATAGGATAAGTCGAATAAATTTTTATTGTTTCTCTCATCTATTAAAAAATCATAAATATGTCTAGATGCCTTCTCTATTAAATTATTCTCATTTTTTGTTATCGTTCCAATTTGAAACTTTGGAACTTTATCTATTATTTCTTTTTTGGTTTTGATTTTTTCAATTACTTTCCTTTCATTATCTTCATATTTTAATTCTTTTTCATTTAATTTTTTTTGTTCTATTTTTAAGTTCTTATCAAGATCTACCAATTCTAATTCCGTCAGACGATTATATGGTGCGGAGACTCGTGAAATGGGATTTAAAATTGTTTTCATTGATTTAAAAATTGTTTTCATTTTTTCTATTCGTCTCTTACTTGCAAATAAAATACGCATATCTACAGTATCTTTTGCCGCTAGAATTATTACGTTTCCACTTGATTTTCTTCCAGTTCTACCTTTTCTTTGTATGTGTCTAATTTCACTAGCTACTGGTTCATAAAATATAACTAATTTAACTTCAGGAATATCTAAACCTTCTTCTGCTATCGATGTTGCAACAAGTACATTAAATTTTTTTTTTCTAAATGAATCTAAAATAACAGATTGCTCATTTTGATTCATTCCAATGTCGTTATTTCTAGTAGATTGACCAACAAATCGAAATGATTTGATTCCAGTTTTGTTCAATTCCTCTACAATATGAGTTGCAGTATCTCTATAATGTGAAAATATCAAAATTTGAGAATTTTGGCCATCATTTAATAATAGATTGTGGTTTTTATTTGCAGAAATATCTAATCCTTCTTTTTTACATAGATCAAGAATATAAGTGAGTTTGGGATGCTCTGTTATATTTTCCAATAGGTTGAGAATATCCTTC
>DASVEV010000258.1:0-16169 GCA_036380415.1 Nitrososphaeraceae archaeon | reverse complement strand
CAATGTTTCTTACTGGATCTTCAAATATTGCAGATTTAGCTAAATCAAGACTTATATTAACTGGTGAATTAGCAGACATGGTTATTAACAATGAAGGATACCACCAAATTAGAAATTGAAGATTACGTTAATAAAGTTAATAATCACCTTATCTCTTTTCTAACAGGGGAGCCTTTAGAACTATATCGAGCGTCCACTCATTATTTAAAAAGTGGTGGAAAACGTCTTAGACCACTAATGGTGATAAAGTCTTGTGAAATGTTCGAAGGAAATCAACAAGATGCATTACCAGCTGCTTCCGCCGTGGAATTCATTCATAATTTCTCTCTAGTCCATGATGATATAATGGATAATGATGATATGAGGCATGGAATACCAACTGTCCATAAATTTTTTGGATTGCCTATTGCAATCTTATCCGGTGATATTCTTTTCTCAAAAGCTTTTCAAATTCTCTCCACTAATAACATTAACTCTATAAAGGATAGTTCTTTGCTTAGCATGATAAGAAAGCTTTCCTCTGCTTGTATTGACATCTGTGAAGGTCAATACAAGGATATCCAATTCTCTCATGGCCTAAATTTTCCATCTGAAGATGAATATATTGATATGATTTCGAAAAAAACAGCCGCTCTATTCAAAGTCTCATGTTCATTGGGAGCACTTTGCTCGAGAAATGCAACAGAAAAAGATGTAAATAATATGAGTGATTTTGGTAAAAATTCAGGTATTGCATTCCAGCTAATTGATGATTTAATTGGGATCGCAGGCCATTCTAAAGAAACTGGAAAAGCAGTAGGAAACGATATTAGAGAAGGAAAAAAAACGTATCCTATCTTACTCTCACTCAAAAAAGCTTCAGAAGTAGAAAGAGCTCAGATTCTGAAGGTTTTTGGTAAGGATGAATGTGATAATGTCAGTTTAAAAAAAGCAATAGATATAATTTCTTCACTTCAAATTGAAAAGATTGTAAGAAAAAGTGCAATGGATTATATTGAAAAAGCTAGGAAAGCCATCATGAATTATGAAGACTCAGATCCTAAAAAAATACTTCAAGAATTATCTACCTACATTGTAGAGAGGAGAAAATAGTATGGATATTTCCGAGGATATACAAAAATTGGTAGAGATCACCATTTTAAGAAATGCAGTTGATTATAATGGCAGAGCCAGATTAGAATCCGTTATCTCCAAAATATTAGGTTCCCAACCCGAAATAAAAACTAACATCCAGTACGTAATTCCCAAAATCAAGGAAATACTTGAACAAATCAATTCATTACCTATAGAGAGACAAAGAGAATTATTAATCCAAAAATGTCCTAGCTATTTAGGAACAAAAAAAATAGTTGAAAAAAATGAATTTCATTTACCACCTCTAATTAATGCAAAGCCTGGAAAAGTTGTAACCCGATTTCCTCCTGAACCAAATGGGTATCCTCATATAGGTCATGCGAAGGCAGCCGTTATTGATGAAGAATATGCTAAAATGTATTCGGGAAAATTAATACTACGTTTTGATGATACCAATCCCTTAAACGAAAAATTAGAATATTATGATGCTATTTTGGAGGGATTATCATGGTTAGGTATAGCACCTCATATAATCAAAAATACTTCAGATGATATTAAATTGTTACATGATTATGGTAGGAAATTAATTAACAAGGGAAATGCCTACATTTGTTTATGTGATCAAAATAGTATTCATGATTTGAGGTCAAAAGGACTTCCCTGTCAATGCAGAATACATTCTGATAAAATATTAGAAAATTCCGATAGATTTTTTAATGGATATTACCATCAAAATGAAGCTATAATCAGATTCAAAGGAAAAATGAATAGTAATAATACAGCAATGAGAGATCCAACACTATTCAGAATTATTGAAAATACTCATCCAAAGTTAGGAAATAAAATAATTGTTTGGCCAACATATGACTTTGCTGCACCCATCGAGGATAGTTTAGACGGTGTTACTCATGCATTTCGAACTAAAGAATATGAATTGCGAAATGAATTATATCAACAAATATTAAAAAACCTCAAAATGAGAATACCGGAAGTAATTGAGTTTTCACGATTAGAGTTTGAAGGACTGCCTGTCTCCAAACGCAAATTAAAACCTCTTATTGAAGAAAAAATAGTTGAAGGGTGGTCCGATCCCAGGCTTCCAACTTTAATGGGATTAAAAAGAAGAGGTTTTACACCAGAGGCAATACGCAAATTTGTATTATCGCTTGGTATAACTCTTTCAGAAACTAAACCATCGATAGAAGTGTTAGAGGCATTTAATAGAAAGATAATTGATTCTAAATCAAAGAGATTATTATTTGTTAATGATCCCTTCAAAATAACTATAAAAAATGCAAACCCTAAAGAAGTTATATTTAAAAATCACCCATCCGTTGAAATGGGAAATAGAAAAATTAAGGTAAATAATGTCGTATTCATATCCACTCAAGATGCTGAAAAATTAAAAAAAGGCATGGAAATCAGATTGATGGAATTATACAATATCAAAGTTTTCCAAATTGACATAGCCAAAAAAGAGGCAATAGTAGAATATACAGATGATATAGTAAAAGAGAATATCAAAAAAATACAATGGGTGTCAGATCAGGACCTGGTAGAGTTTACGATCGTAAAGCCAAATAAATTATTTATAGGCGATAAATTGAATCGGAATAGTCTAGAAGTACTTGAAGGTTTTGCAGAGTCTTTTGTGACTACATTATCTGATTCTACAATGATTCAATTTATAAGACTTGGCTTTTGTAGAATAGAAGATAACAAATCAGCAATATTCACTCATAAGTAGGAGATAAAATGAAAATAGCTAGAGTAAAAACAAGAGAAGAGGGGGAAACATATGCCATAGTGGCTGATGATTTTAATAAAATCATTACAAAGAATGAGATACAAGAACAAACTGGTATACCACTTCCTCTTAATATAAAAGAATTTTTATTTAATAATTGGTTAGATGAAGTTTATAAAAATTATGAAAAATTGAATTTCCAAAGAACGATTAGTGAGTTGAAGCTACTCTTCCCGCTAGCTAATCCAAGTAAAATCATCTGTCTGGCATTTAATTACTATGATCACGCGAAAGATGCTGGACTCACCCCCTCTTCTGAACCAGTAATATTTTTGAAGCCCCGAACAGCATTAAATAATCCTTATAATGACATTTTATGTCCAGGGAATGTTCAGCGCCTCGACTATGAAGCAGAAATAGCAGTTATAATAGGTAAAGCAACAAAGAAGATTACAGCAGAAGCAGCGATGGATTCAGTCTTTGGATATATGATATTTCATGACGTATCTGCAAGAGATATTCAATTTCAGGATAAACAATTTACAAGAGGAAAAAGTATAGATACTTTTGCACCGTGTGGGCCATGGATAACAACAAAAGATGAAATAATCGACCCTCAAAATTTAAAAATATTAACCAAGGTTAATGGGGAAGTACGACAGAATTCTACAAGCAGTAAAATGGTCATACCTATAAAAAAAATAATATCCAGTTTGAGTCAGCTCATGACTCTGGAACCAGGCGATATCATTTCAACCGGTACCCCTGCGGGTGTGGCAATGTCCATGAATAATCCAAAATATTTGAAAGATGGAGATTTAGTAGAAATTAGTATAGAAAAACTTGGCACCATAAGAAACAAAGTAATGTTTATAGATAAGGTAAATCTATAAATCAGAACTTTTGTGATTTTTTTCTACCACTCTATTTAGTTTTACTATTTCTTCCTCCAAGTTTCTAGCATATTGTTCAAAGGATCGAATTAAATTTCCTCGTATATTAGCTAATTCAATTGAAATATTCAAGACATCCAGACTAGACTCAATGGATCTTTCTGTTGCAAATATTTTCATTTTCTCTTCAAAAAGAACTACTATTTTTTTTTGTTCTAATTTTTGTTCATTAATTGAATTCACTAAATCTGTGTTTTTCGAATTGTTAAAATCTTTTATATTTGACCACTTGATCATATTTTATATTTCATCAAGAATAACAAAAGATAAAATTTTCGACTCCAATTATTACATTTAATAGTATAATAACATATATAAGGACTAAAGAGAAATTATTTCCGATATTACCAATGGTTGTGGAGAATAAAGGGATTATTTCTTATATTAGAGTTTTAAAAGAAGATCTCGAGATTATACGTATTATACCAAACGATGGGACAGTTCCAGATTTCAAGGCTGGGCAATTTGTTACACTGTCTCTTAATAATCCAGATGAAGGTAAAGTGGTTAGGAGAGCTTATTCAATAGCATCTCCCCCCGAAAAAAAAAAATATTTTGAATTACTGATCAGATGGGTGAAGAAACCATTACCTGGCAGATTAACTACTCAGATTTTCAATCGTAAGGAAGGAGATGAGATTGGTTGGTTAAAACCAACAGGTATATTTACAGTAAATGAAAAAATGCATGATGGGACTCCCGATAATAGGAGACTTGTATTAATTGGAGGAGGAACTGGACTAGCTCCTTTTATAGCGTATAGTTTACATCTTAAGTCTATTGGTAGTAAAAGGGAAATAATTGTCTTGCATGGAGCAAGTTATGTAGATGAACTCAGTTATAGAGAGTTATTAACTGATTTGGAAGAAGAAAGTCTAGATAAAGGACAAGATAACTGGAATTTTAAATATAGAGCAAGTATTAGTAGACCACATGAACCTTTTAATAGATCCTGGGGAGGGCAAAAAGGTAGAGTTGAATCTTTTTTAAGACCTGAACCAGGAAGTAATACATCAACTTTAGATGAGATTGTCGGTGAGAAAATCACACCTGAAAATAGTTCATTTTATGTCTGTGGATGGCAAGGAACAGTTGATGGTGTGCTAGATTTCTTAAAGCCTAAAGGATTTGTTGATGAAAGGCATAAAAGAAAAGATGGAAGTTACGAGATTAAATTCGAGTCATACGGATAAAATTATTTATCAAGTGAAATCTAATTATGAAATTTGAGTATGAGGAATTTTCATCTATAGAAGATTTGTTTCTTTATATGGCTTCTATAGCACCGTACATGAAACAACTATTACCAATAACGTATTATAAAGGGTATCTTTTTTCAATAGTTCCAGTTTCGCAGCTTTCTACTGATATATTAATGATGGTTTATGTCAAAACAGACATGTCTACTGGTTTATTTGAATTTGATATTTCAACTGGCAAATATAAAAAAATCCAATCAATAGAACGTGCAGATAAAAATTATTTCTTAATAATAAATCCAAAATCAGCAACCTTAGCAGATAAAGCGATTGCAAATTTAAAAGATACTGATCAATAAAAAAGTATAAAAAGATACTTTTTTATAACTTAGATGGCAATGGAGTAGCTACCGAACGTTCTCTTGAATAGTGTTCTATAATATCTTCAGGTAATCGACCTTCAAAAAGATCCTTAGAAAGACCTCTCAGATACTTCATTATTGCCCAAGTGCCTACTTTAATCAAACTGGCCATGAATATCTTCATAGGTGGCCCATAACTTTTATTTCTGATTATAATTGGTATGATATCGTTAATAATACGAAGATTATGTTGCCAACACTTCCAGAAAAGGGTAAATTGAGCTTCATTTAGATTACCAAAATGCATAGAGTTTTTCTCTGAAAAATCCTGATAGAGTAAAGGAGCTACCAATCCTCGCATTTTCATATGTTTAAAATCCTCAATTAGATCGATGGTATATTGGGTTTCGTCTGGTGTTTCATCAGGCCATCCAATTATAAGAGTTAAAGCAGGAAACCAATGATTATTATTTAAAATTTTACAACCTTCCCTAACAACCGATCCCCATTCTTCTGGTTGAAATGGTTTAGTTTTAACCCCTAAATGTTTTTTGACCATTCTTGGAGCAACAGTTTCAACCCCAAGGTTGGTGGCTAACCATCTTCCACTATTTTCCATATCATTTATTTGTGAAAGTTTTTTAATCAACTCAGGTGACGACGCGACAGCCGAAAGGGTCATATGAGTAGTACCAACAAAATTTGCTCCTACATTCTTTAACCCACTCCAGACATCTATAATAGCATCAGCATTTGGAAAGAAATCCTTATTATCACATCCATACAATAGCATTTCATCAGATTGAAGCCATATCGAGTCAAACCCGTATTTGAGATTAATTTTCGCTTCTTCCTGTAATCTCGAAAGAGGAATATCTTTTTTTGATCTTTTATTTACGTCACAAAAATCACAGCCCCGTCCGCATCCGCGCATTGCTTCGATTAAAGAATTAATTGTAGGACCTTGTATCGGAGGAATATTCTCAATATTTCGGACAAAGGTATGTAGAAGCTCAGGAGCATCTCCTTGTTCCAAGTCATGGAATAAATCCAAAGCTAATTCATCTGCTTCTCCGATAACAACAGTATCTATTCCATGAATTCTCATTCTATCTGGTTTTGCAAGCTCCCAAGCACCGTTTCCTCCTACTACAACTTTGAAATTAAATTTTTTCTTTAACTGTATAATTGAAGCGCACATTTTTTTAAATTTCATCGCTACGTACGATAGTTTCTCAGGAGACATTGTCGTTGTAACCGGAGCCATTCCTAAAGGGTCCATTACATTAATTCCTACGACCTTAGTCTCTGGTCCGATACATTTGTTTAACATTTCAGGATGTGCGAGAAAAATTTCTTTTCTATCAAACTCTTGAAGTAAAGCACCTTCGATTCTTCTCAATCCACATTGAGCTACTTTCACTTCTCCTGAATGTTTATCTGTTTCTACACTTGGACAAAAAAGTTTATCAAAAACAAACTCTGGTACCAATTCATAAGGTCCACAGGCTATAAAACCATAAAGAAAATTCCCACGATAATTAGTCATTAGACTTCGGTCAGCAGTTAGAACTATCCTTTTACCAGAAGTAGTCATTACAATAATCCTCTAAACTCATCCTCAGAGAATCAGATATAAATTTATTATCATAAAGTTACTAGGTGGGAGTGTTGGAAAATTTCAATAAAATCCCTTTTCATGTCCTTCTATCATTATTGATTTTAATTGCTTTCTATTGAGATATGTTAAAGCTTCTGAAAAAGTTGTCCAAATAAAATCATCATGTTCATTTGAAATGGTTATATCTCTAATGTTAGTAGTAGCATAATAGAAACTAACTTCTTTTCTAGATTTGATACCTTCACCTTTAAAAAATGAATACCTAATTCTTCCAATAAAAGATAATATATTTAAAGAATTTATTCCAGTTTCTTCATATACCTCTCTAAATAGGGTTTGGATCTCCGTTTCTCCCTCCTCTTTGTGGCCCTGGGGAAAACCCCAATATCCTCTACGATTTCTTAGTAATAGAAATTCAGGGTCTTTCATTTTACTTGAAGGTGATTGATACTTTATGACTGCTCCTACAGATTTTTCTATATTCACACTACACTAATTTTTTGAATTCAGAATTATAATATTGTTTCTTAAAAATATTAATATCGAGTTAATTTAATTCATTGTTAGGGCCGGTCGTCTAGTCCGGTAGGATACGGCATTGGCATTGCTGAGATCGTGGGTTCGAATCCCACCCGGTCCACTACCTAAAGGTATCATTAAAATAATATAAACAAATAAATAATAAAATTCTCTTGTATTTTATCAATTGGGAAAGAAAGATTACAAAAAATCAATATGGAAGTAATAAGGTAGTACTAAAAGAGACCAAGTCCTTTACAAATTTTAGACAATTTATTTTAATTTTTTGTTTTACCTTAATCTCTATTTTCTCTGGCAATCCATCGCGTCCACCCAAGATCGGACAAACAATAATAGAGAATGAGGGTTTTGCATCCAGAAATAAATTAAAATTAATTGGTATTAATACTCCAAAGCTTTTTTCAATATCATATGATAAAATAATAGAAGAATATATTGAGGGTGGAAATCTCTATTCCTACTTTCCTACAGAAAAATCAAATGATCTAGCATTTCAAGCAGGTAGAATTACTGGAATACTACACAAAAATGGATTTGTATTTATTGATAACAAATGTCAAAATTTTTTGGTAAATAAAGATAGAGAAGTAATAAGAATTGATCTTGGATTTATTCAGAAAAGTGAATCATTATTTGCTCAAAGTATGGATGTAGGCAGTTTCCTCGCAAGCATCCTAGACTTAGAACCTCAAATATACAGAAAAGTAGCAAAAGAGTTTTTGTTAGGTTATCTACAAATGACAAATAACAAATTACCGTATTTATCAATTATCTTAAGGAATATACTTGCTTTAGGCTTTGTTTATAGTCATAATAATATGATAAAAAATATGTTAAATCAACGGATCGCTTAGATGGGTGGAAGTTCTTGCCTTTTATCAAAACCTCCTGACCCAAATTTGCAATAGAAACATTGATCGGACTGCATGTATGGTATTTTCTGAATAATAATAGCACCAAGCTTTAAAGCAAATTTTGTCATAAGTCTATGCTTTAACGGCATAGAAGGAATAACCTCTTTAAAATATACATTGTAATGATCAGGACAAAATTTCAAGGTTATTTGAGCACGGTGTTTATTATTAGATTTTGATTCACTAAGATTCTTAGCGATGCTAATTTGCTCTCTAATATATTCATGCTTAGGACAAGGACAATCTCTTCCTAGAGGATGTTTATATGCAGGAGTATTTTTCCAATCAAACTTTGGAAAATTTTTTTCGAAATCATCCATTCTTCTCAGTTGTAATATAAAGTCAATATCATATAAATTATAGGTTATATTTTACCTAATGATTAATATAAATAATAATGTTAACAAGTGATAAAAATATATATTTTATAATTTTATTACAAATTTAACGCGGCGTGAATAAAACCGAAGAAATTAATGCTTTGAGTAGCAGTAGCAGTGAAGGTATCAATCCTAGAAGGATTGATCATGAACAAAATATTGTGTCACTAGAATCCAATCTTAAAACTCTTTTGGATTTCAAAAGCTCATTACTTGAGGATCAGAAGAATGGAGAACAAGTAATACAAGAACTAAATGAAAAAATAGAAGTTACTAAAAAGCAAATAGACGAGGAAAGAGAAATACTCGAAGGACTTAGAATAAAATTAAAAGAAGTCAATGATGTAAAAGAAGAGGAATTTCCAAAATTTATGGAACTAAAAGAATTAGTATTAAAAGCTAGGAGTCAAATGAAGATTATAGATGAAAAAACCAGTAATAAACCAACTAGAGAGAGAATAAATATCAAACAATTGACTAAAACCCTTGAACAACTAGAACGAGATATACAAATTAAAAAATTATCGAAAGAAGAAGAACGCAAACTAGTTGCACGCTCAAAGGAAATAGCTATTAAATTACATACAATGAAGGTTATGCATAAAAAAGAAGATCAGTATAGAACAATTTCATCTCAATATGGCAATTTAAAGTCAAAAATAAATGAAATTTTCGATCAAAGATCAGACTTTGGAAATAAAATTGGAGAATTAAAAAAAATATTAGATACCTTATTGGATTCGAGAGAAAAATTGTACGAAGAAAGACGAAAGATAATTAGAGATGTTAGAGAAACTGCAGCAAAATTAGAAATGGTAAATACACAAATTAATGCGATAGAATTTAGGAAGTCGAAGATAACTTCGTTTGGAGGTAAAAGGCGATCGAGAGACAGTCATGACAAGAATTATTCAGGATTTCAATCATCTAAAGATAGAGCCAGAAGAAGTAAGGAGAATGTACAAATTTGGAATTCTATGAAAGAACAGGCTTTGAAAAAGATGTCAAACGGAGAAAAATTAACATTTGATGAAATGCGACTGATTTATAGTGATATCAACAATCCAGAAAGTTTCTAAAAATCTATATTTATTTAACGTTTTTTTCTAAATGTCTAATATTACGCCATTTTATCTGTAGAAGTTGTATTATAATAGTGTTTAAGAATGGTAAAAAAGGTATATTTTACTCCTTACGGTGTAGGATTAGGACATGCTAGTAGATTGATAACTATAGCAGAAAAAATACAAAATAAGAATGTCGAGGTAAAATTCTCATCCTTTGGTGAAGCGGTAGATTATATTTCAAGATGTGGGTATATTTGTCATCAAGTACCACCGGTAGAATTTTCTTGGAATTCTCAGGGAAGTTTTTCGGTAAAAAATTCCATCTCTAATGTTCCAAATTGGTTTAAAAATTTTACTACTCAGATAGTGAAAGAAATAGAACACATGATTAAATTTTCTCCTAATCTAATAGTTTCAGATTCACGCCTTTCTTCTATTATTTCAGGAAGATTATTGGGGATTCCGTCTTTAGTTCTACTAAATCAGATAAAATTACTTCTATCCCCTAAATTACACTCCTTCAAGGCAGGAAGGCTCTTTGAAACTGTAAACGGAGAATTTATAGGCTCGTTATGGTCATTTGCAAATGAAATCCTTATCCCCGATCTCCCTCCCCCATATACGATTTCTGAACATAATATTTGGGATACCAATTCCGTATTAAAAAAAATAAAATATATAGGATTTATAGCTCCCAAAAATAGTATTTCTGAACAACAGATTACTAAAGTTACTCACCTTCTAAATTTTTCCAAAAATAAGCCAATTGTTTTTTTTCACATAAGTGGTCCTGCCAAAACCAGATTACCCCTTGTTAGAAAAATCCTTGATGCACAAAAATATTTTAAAGATAAGATTCAGTATGTGATATCAGAGGGAAAACCAAATGGAAGGATCGAACCTCTTAAGTTATCAGAGAATGGTTGGTATTATGAATGGTGTCCAATAAGAGATGAACTTTTTATCTTGAGCAATATTTTAGTTTTAAGAGGAGGACATACAACAATTTCACAAGCGATTCAATTCGGTAAACCAATAATTTCCATCCCAATCGAAAATCATGCGGAACAAATTAGTAATTCTTGCAAACTAACAAAAATCGGAATTGGAATAATGTTAAAAACAAATGAATTGACTTCCGAAAAAATAATAAACTCAATCAATAAAATATTAAATGATCCTAAATTTATATCAAGATCTAATGAGATAATGGGGTTTTGTAGTAAGCTAGATGGAGTTCAGAATGTCATCAATATAGTTAGGTCGTATATTTAATGAACCTCTTTTTATAGAAAATACTTTTATATTTTTTCCAAAATTATCTGATTTTATTCTGATTTTGTTTCTCACTGTTATATAATCCTTAAATTTTATTTCTTTAAGACTATTTGGCTGCACTTGGATATTATTAAAATTTTCACTCAAAGTGCTAAATTTGAAGTAATCTTCAAAGAGATTAGGCATCCATGGAATCTTCCCGTTTTTAATACATAAACTAATTGAATAGTCAATTAACCAAATAGGATGTAAAATCAAATTAAAGGGAATAACAACATCAATAAGAGCACTAAAATAAGAACAAATATCAATTATTAAAAGGTTTAACAAAATATCAGTATTATTATTATTCCTTTTTGGAATTAATAAATTTAATTCTAATATTTTTAATGTTAGTTTGTGAGTAGGTACATTGCTTATAATTTGATGTAAAGATTTTAATTTATTCTTTAAATCAATATAGTCCCAATATAAAATTAAGATATCTGGAAAAAACCCCATTTCTATTATTTTTTTTAGTGAAAAAAGTGAAAGTTGATTATAGATAATTATGAAGGCTTTCTTTCTTATTTGTCCATAAGAGTTTCCTTGTATCCCATCCAGGGATTTCCAACTTATATATGATGTGGAATTTCCTATATAAACCCTCATGACTTTACTTGCTGATTCTTCATTTCTGGACGGTCTTGATAATCTATTCGATAATTTTTCTACTAGTAGACCAGTAGCAATGAATTCAATATCACGTGATAAAAAATTAGAATTTTCCGAATATACTTTTATGAAAAAATTTTCGTTAATAATTATTTTTTGACCTATATTTGTTATTTTATTTACAATGGATTTAATATTATTTGGAGAGGTAGATGCTATCTCAATTTTTTTAATTCCTAAACATGTTGAAAGAATATTAGCCGCTTGAATGGACTTGTTTAAGTATATTGAAAAAAAATATTTTTCTAAGACTATTCTATATATATTTATATTATTTTCTTCTAATTTTTTTATTGCTGAATGTTTTACATCTTTGATTATTGAATAATGTGTTGGAAAAACCAATACTGCAACTGCTTTTGTATCTCTTGACATTTGAGAATTTTAAAAATTTTGTATTTAAATACTAATTGATTTCAATGCTTCAGTAATTTGTTCTCTATCTTTTGCATTTGGGGTCTTTTCCAGATACAATATTAAATCTTGTTTTGCTTCTAGATTTTTATTTATTTGCAATCTGGAAAATGCACGATTTTTGTAGATAGGTCCATATCTGTTTGCATTAATATCTATTGCTTGCGAATAATATTTCTCAGCATTGTGATAATCCTTTGTCTTTAAATAATAATTACCTAAACCTCTTAATGCCAGAAAATAAGTGGAATTTAATTTAATTGCTTTAGTAAAACAACTTATGCATTCTCTATTATTCGTTTCACTATAACAACTTCCCAGCAATGACCATCCATAGGCATTGTTTCTATCAATATTGACCGATTCAGTAACTTTTTTAATAGCTAATTCTAGATTACCATCCGAAAAATCTCTTTCTGCTTCGAAGCATAGTCGATATGACCTTGTTGACTCTAACTTCTCTTTTGATAGTAAACTTTTCATATCTTTAGGTAGTATTACAATAGCAATATTATCTTCTTGGTTCCACTCTGACGAAAATTTAGAATCAGGTATATAACCAGTGGTATCAGGTTGGGGAATATAAGTTAAAATTCTTTTTTCACTATCGTCATAACCAGAAATTAGGAGGGCATGTTGAAGTAGATCATATAAGCCAGGAAAAATAACGATAGGTGGGATCCCTTGATCTATCCATTTTCTAAGATCTTTAATTGTGCTCTTATTAAAACAGGCAAAAAAATTATTTTTTTCAGCAATTTCTATTCCATGAAAAATATTAGAGGATTTATATTGATTTTTATTTTCTAAATTTATAATATCCTCTCCCCAATATTTCATCACAACTGCAATTACTAATGGTAATGTGGAAATATTTTGTTCTATTAATGGCAAATTCAAATCATGAGATAGATTATCTTGCAATTTGAATAAGATAATTTTATATCAAATAAAAACCATCCTATCCTTTGCCTTTAACGCAACTAATCATTTGTCAAAAGTAGGAGAATATTTCATATTATAAAAGGTTGATTGTTAATCATTTTATTAATCAATATAGTGTTTATTTGATTATTTATTTTAAATGTGACTATATATAACATTTTCTAAATAATAAATAGCATAAAAACAACTCTTAAAGAAAATGAATATAAAATAAATTATCAATTCGATAATGTTTATTACTCTACAATGAAATAGGGTTTTATTAAAAAAAGGAATTTACTTATTTTATATTATTAAAGTAAAAAATAATTTATATAATTATGTAAAATATGACCTAATTATAGGAAAATATATGTTATTCTCATATTAAATATAATGACCTCTTTTGTTTTCTTTGTATTCAATATATAAATTTATCATTAATCGTATCCGCTCCGTTTCTTAAATTTATCTGATTCTTCTTATCATTTTAGTAAAATTAATTTATGATTTCTTGGGAGCAGCCATATTAAATGAAAATTAGAGTTGTGAATCGACAAAAAATAGTTTCCTGACCAATTATATATAGAGAGAAATTATCTTAAACGAACAATATGTTTAAGTTTAGAAAATATAAATAAAAACATTTGTAAATGTGTTTGATATAATTTTAAATGATATTATTATTCGTTTTCGGATAATTGATTGATTTGTTTCATGAATTTAGTAACAAGATTATATATAAGTATATCAAGCATAAAACCAGTTTACTCTAAAAGAAATTTTTGAAAATGTTAGCAATTTTAACAATACCTAAATCTTCAAAAGCTTTTTTCAGCATCACCATCTTCTAATTTGCTAGTCTTAAGAAATTATAGAGGATAGATTTGCCATCCATTCCACTTTTTTCAGGATGGAATTGTACTCCAAAAATATTTCGTGTCTTATGTTTAAATACTTCATTTTTAGATTGCGATGAACTGCATAAGAGTTCCAGCTCAGAAGATAATCTAAATATGGAATATCTATGACTTTGATATACATAGATTGAAGAGTCAGTAGGTAAAAAAATATTATTGTTATTTGATGTGACTTTAACTAGTCCGTGAATAGTATTGTTCATTTTAATTAATGATCCACCAAAAAATAAATTAATCATCTCTGCACCATAACAAATCCCTAATAAAGGGATGTCCAATTTATTACAATAGTCAATTATTTTATTATTTTTAAAATTTGTTACTTTATTATAATTTCGCCTTCCTGATAATATGATTGCTCCATATAATGATAATTCTTCGGATTTAATTTCTGAATATAATTTACATTTAAATGGTATACCCAAATCATTAACCATACTAACAATATCGTTTACAAATGGTGAGGTGTTATTTACAATTAATAACTCCATAACTATAGAATATTCTTTATAAAATTTATATGTTACGAAGAAGGATAACATGCAATATTAGCTAGTCTTTTAGATATCAAAAAAACTGCTACTGGAACTGGAACTGTCGAAATAGATTTATCCAATGTATATTTTCTTCCTTTAATGCTAAATTTTAAAGGTATAGTAAGTGAAATATCAACATTCCTATCATTCTCAAAAAAACAAGAATCATTCATCGGATCAAATTTGTCTAGGTCATAACATACAATCTTTGAAAGTCCACTTTTACTATTTAAGGAACCTACCATTCTAAAAATTCTATGAATATCTGTTGTTACCTGTGGGTCGATTTTGATTCCTAACTCAGAAGCAATTTTGTCAATTTCTGTCTTGAATGATTGGTACCCTCCAATTTTTTTGATAAATTTATTTAAATGATCATTCGATACTTCTGAGATTTTCATCTTTTGAACAATTCTTTTTCTCCATCCATATGAATATCCGCTTAATGGAATTTTGATTCTATAGCCATGTTTGTCATTTCTCACTCCTAAACTTTCGGGAGATAGATTCTTCCCCATTAAATATCCTACCATGTCAGATCGGGATTTAGAATCTAATAGCAGATAATTCTTCTGAAAGACTACAACATGGAATCCAGTATTGCCTGAAAAGGATACTTCCATATTTTCTTTTTGTATTCCAAAATCTTTTTTTAAAAATTCTATTAATTTTTTAGTTTCCTTTTTTAAGGCATTTATACACCTCAAACACGGTATTGTATTTTTTAGTATCTTACTATTTTGACATTCATGACATAATTTGGTAAAATCTCGAGAAACAACACCACAATTAGAACAAATATAAAATGTATGCTCCTTTTGACACGGTAATATTAAATCGTTAAGATCGATATCAAATATCATATCCGCACCTTTCCAACCTTTTTCATTAATAGGAAAAGTAGGAAACTGATAATATGCATTTGAGCAAAAAATATCAGAAGGAACATTTTGAATTATATATGCTTTTAGGTTTCCGATTTTTGAAAAGGCTAAATGCCTAATTACCTTATTCTCAAATGTCATAAGACCAAATTCACGATTATGCATTTCAATTGGGGGTCTAAGAGTTCCTATATTTTTAAAATAGTATTCTTTAAAAAGTGAACATAAAAAATCATTATTTTTAATATTAATTTCTTTTTTCATTCTCTATTCTTTCTACCAAATTGTATAGGATTAGTTATTCCTTTACAATCGATAGTTGCATAGCAAAGATTTTCATTTGCCAGTTTGGAACAGGCAGGAACAGAGTATTTTGTTTGACTGCCTTTTTTACCCGCTAAATGTTCCACTTGGTATTTAGTAATTTTTTCGTTATAATCAGGAGCATTTTGAAAAAGTAATACTACCTCATCAACACTCTTACCTGCTGATAGCATATAAGTGGCTAACATAAATCTTGCAGAGTGAGGTAAGTTTTCATTTTTATTTAGTAATTCCAACGCTTTTTTTATACAGGGGGGAAGATCAGTTATAGTAGCTGTATATTTAACGGGCTGAGGGAATTTATTTTTAATCAAATTG
>DASVEV010000257.1:0-4692 GCA_036380415.1 Nitrososphaeraceae archaeon | reverse complement strand
TCAACTATTCCTGGTACAGTTATTGCTGCTAATCAAGCATATAAAATGGCTGGGATAACTGCCAAAGATGTGGACTTTGCTGAAGTTCATGATTGTTTTACAATTGCAGAGATAATAGATGTAGAAGATCTCGGTTTTTTCCAGAAAGGTAAAGCAGCTAGAGAAATTAGAGAAGGCTCTACTTCCAGAAAAGGAAAGATTCCAATAAATCCATCAGGAGGATTAAAGTCAAAAGGTCATCCTATAGGAGCTACCGGCATAGGTCAAATTGTTGAAGTTTTTGAACAATTCTCTGGACTAGCTGGAGAAAGAACAATTAAAGGTGCAGAAATTGCTTTAACTCATAATTTTGGTGCGACTGGTGCTAGCGCCGCCGTTCACATATTTAAAAAGGTGAATTAATCAGCATTGAATAATTCTAACAGTACAGCAGTAAGAGAAAAATTTATTGAATCCGCTCAGAACTCCAAGATATTAACAAGGAAGTGTGCTGATTGTAGCACTATAAGGCTGGCAACAGTGTTATATTGTGAAAACTGTCACGGTAAAAAATTTAAATTAATAGACTATCCTGGCATAGGTTATGTGAATACCTTTACTATTCATACAGTGCCTCCAGAAGGATTTGATGATGTAGATGGTTATGCTTGGGTTGTGTTCACTCTAGAAGACGCATCAATTCGGGCTTCGGGATTTTTACCTGGTATAAAAAAACCGGCAGAGCTTCCTATTGGATCAAAAGTTAAAGTTAATGGGTTTGATGAGAAACATGGGTTAGTTTTGAAAAAACTTTGATCTCTTAAATTATTTCTAATTGTGTTATAATAAGTAACTAAACTTTATGAAATCAATTGGTCTAGTTAGCTTAACTCTAACCTTAACATTCTATTACTATATTAAAAAACATATGCAAAAGTATCCTCAGTTACAATCAAAGCTCTCTAATGCAAGTAATGTAGTTAATAATCAACTTGCCAAGCTGAGGATATTGGAAAGCAGATTTAATACCTTAGATGCTGAGTTACACAATAAAGTAATTACAAACATAAAAAATGGTGATAACGTACGTGCTAAAGCATTGGCAAACGAATTAGTGAATATTAGAAAAATTAAACATACAACTCAAAAACTATTAATGAGTTTAGAAGTCGTAGTAATAAGATTTTCTACAATATCAGAATTTGCTGACATTTTAGATACTATTAATCCAATGATCGAAACAGTTAAGGAAGTTAAGAATGATATAATTAGAACGGTTCCCGCTGCTACTAGTATTATTTCAGAGATGTCAACATTAACATCAGATATATTGATAAATTCTAATGTGAATGTGAATATAGATCGTCTCTCTATTCCTGTTAATTCTGATGCACTCGAAATTCTTAATGAAGTACAAAATATCATGGAAGAAGAAGCAAAGTCAAAGCTTCCAGATATACCTAATAACATTAGCCATAAAACTAAATATACTTCGAAGCAAAATGAACTCTCAACTCAAAATTCCAACATATTATTAGAAGCTTAGTTCAATGAGTAGTCTGATTAGTATCCATTACATCAATTGTATAAAAAACTTTACAAAGTAGTTTTAATTACCTGTTATTCATAACCGGTGCAATGGAGCGAGTACAATCACAAATAGTTAATAAGACAGGATCCAAACGTGGAAGTATTCTGGAATCCGCCTCGCGAAGGGTGAGAATGATATTTTCTGTTATGGCTAGCCCAAATCGTATAGATATACTTAGAATTCTTTATGCTAAAGGTCCTTTGACTTATTCTGAATTAAAATCTCTTGCAGGGTTTAAATCGAAAAAAGAATCAGGCAAGTTTGCTTATCATTTGCGAAAATTATTACGTCAATCGTTGGTCTCTCTTAATAAAGCAGAAAGACGATATACAATTACTAATCTAGGTAAATTAGTATTAAGTCTAGCACGTCAAATTGAAGAAAGATCTATTATTGAAAGTGGTAAATTATATGTAAGGACTACAAAACCCTCAATTGAAGAATTCGATTCTAATAAAATAATCCAATCTTTAGTCCGAGAAGCTAATATGCCATTAGAACTTGCACATAAAATTACAGAAGAGGTTGAAAATAAAATTTATAAACTTCAAACCTCTTATCTTACATCTTCCCTAATAAGGGAAATGACCAATTCCATTTTAATCGAGCATGGACATGATGATTATAGAAATAAACTCGCTAGATTAGGACTTCCTCCATCTGATATGGTGTCTCTTATTCATGAAACTAGTACTCATAATCTGGAGATTCCAGATCTTGTTGTTAAAACCTCACAATCAATTTTTACTGAATATCTTTTAAACAGCTCTCTCCCTAAGGATATTGTTGATATGCACTTGACTGGTGAAATCAATATAGGTAAAAGTGGATTCTGGAATATTATTCCAGATGCTATATTTATTAATCTTAATTCTATAATTGATATTTTTGAAGATATTAAGGGACGATATCTAACTATATCTAGGATTATTAAATCTAATACTTTCCAAACACCAGAATCTATTGTCTCAATAATTTTCTCCTTATTAAGCCGAGAAGCCTCAAGAGAAATTGTTATTGAAGGATTTTTAGATTTTCTTCAAAAGAAAAGCGAAAAAGGTAGCCTCGTGAAAGAGAACATAGCAAACATTTTCTTTTTAACCTCTACAATCTCATCGTATGGATCATTTTCTCCAAATATTACATTATCTATTAAATTGACTAACTATGAGAGATCTAATGTTAATTCACTCTTGGAGGGATATGAAAAATATATCACTATTACACCGATTCCTACAATCGCTCTCTCGATTGTTTATGATGATCTTACTGATCTTGATCCTTTTATTGATAAACTTATACAACTTTCCAAAGCTGGAGGGATAATCTCATTTTCAAAATATAAAGTCCGTGCAAGATATGGTTTATCTAAATCTGAAGAAATGCCAAATACTAGTACAGTAGTAATATTACAATCGTTATCAATTAATCTTCCAAGAATAGCATATCAATCAAATAAAGATGAAACATATTTCAGAGCAAGACTAGCAATATTACTTAAACCACTGCTTTCTATAATTGCGCAGCGTTTTCTCTCCATCTCAGATCTTATTCAAAAGGGAACAATTCCTATAGTAAGTCAAACGACATCCAATTTGAAATTGGGAAAAATTGAAGCTATGGTTAATCTAGTGGGGATTCAAGAATCTGTATACGAAATATTAGGATATACTCCCGAAAACAACGGTGATAATGTGATAAAAAAGGTCATTCAAACTGCTGTTGATATAATCAATGAGAATACCCAAGAAAGTCAAAAAAATGCAGAGATTAGGATAACAATGCTAAAAGACGAGAGTGCGTTTAGATTCAAAGATTTGGATATTGAGAAATATGGAAAATCATTAACAATTAATAATGATAAAAATATAATTTATTCTCAAGGATTAATTATTGATGGCGAAAAAATCGTTTCAAATTCTCTTGATTTGGATCCGATAATAGAATATTATTCATCTATTGAGGATCTTCTCCAAGGAGGAGTTTCTATTGATCTGGATATTACTAATGTTAGTAACATTGAGGATGTAAAAAAGGTTATTAAATCTTCTACTAATCTTCCATTTTTCTTTCTTGCTCAAAATTTCTCGATATGTACTATTTGTGGAGAACGTTCTATTATCTCTGGTTTAAAAATTTGTGAAAAATGTGAGTCTTGTAAAATTTCTTCAATCTCTTCCTAGCTTTTCTGTTATTCTTTCTAATCAGTCACATTATATTAACACTATCAAAACAATTTTACAACTTATTTCCTTTTATACTAATAGGTATATTCTGTAACATATTTTGAATAACTCATTTAATAATAGAATTTTTCGCTAATTAAGTTGCATAATAATAAAATTTAAGTGTTATATCATTTAAGATATAAATTGAAATTGGACGGCGAATTGTATGGGAGTATCAGAAATAGATAAAACTAAAAATAAATCAGTATTTAAAATAAAAAAACGAGATGGTAGAGTAGTAAATTTTGATGAATCAAAGATATCACAAGCAATTTATAAAGCTTTGATTGCAACAGGCAAACCTAATTTTCAATTAGCCGAAGAACTTGTTGATAAAGTTGTCAAAAAAATGACTCTCAATAGCACTTCATTTGATAAATCTTTCATTCCAAGTGTTGAAGATGTTCAAGATATAGTTGAGTCAATTCTTATTGAAGATGGATTATCTGATACTGCAAAAGCTTACATTCTTTATAGACACGAAAGAAGGAAAATCAGAGAAGATAAAATAAAAATCCTAAATAAGAAAAACCTTGATGAGATTGATAAAGATTTTGATATAAATTCCCTACGCGTCTTATCCTCACGTTATCTTTTGAGAAATGAGAATAATGAAATCATTGAAGCTCCTAAACAGATGTTTGAACGTGTAGCTCTTCTTGTTGCTATTTCTGATCTCTTACATGATCCACTTATCTTTCATTTACCCGGTGGATACGATCAAAATACTGTAGAAGCCACTTCATATTATGATAAAATAAGTGACTTTGACCTTAAACTAAAGATAGGATCTTATTACTTAAACAAATATCATTTTGAATCATTAATTCGATTGTACACTCAGTTAGCTTCTAAGGGACAAATGAAAACGTCGTTTAAAGATATTTTAAAATT
>DASVEV010000256.1:0-7890 GCA_036380415.1 Nitrososphaeraceae archaeon | reverse complement strand
TTTAAGAATTTTGGAAAATATGCTAGTGATGTGAATTATAATCTATTTGGGTATTGCAATTTTTGTAATACTAGAATAGATGAATTTGGTTACTGTGCTTGTATTGGTGGAACACCAGATTGATATCTTCATAGTAAAATTATCTAGATTAATGAAGAATTTTTTATTTTTGTTTTCTAATGGTTGGAAAACTTTCTTGTTAGAATATCCTCATCAATTTTACCAACAAAGTCAATTAATGGTTCCTCTTTCATATCCATTCCTCTTTCTTCTCTTCTGCATGATTCTATATTTCCCATTGCTGAATACTTTTTGTGAATTTAATGTAATGTTGTTTAACATACGCTTGTTCGAGGTTTTAGGTCTAGTTGCTGCTGAATCCTGGTAATATAATTTAAATATTATTATTATTAAGTAAATTAATTATCATTATGTTTTTTTAGATGTTCAGATTCTTCCTATAAATTATGATATTCAATCTTTCTGTCTGCTTCAGATTCAAAAGTTGTCTCACTGAAAAATACAAATTGGTTAATATTAATAATTATTAATACTTAAAGGATTATACACATTTACCATCTGAAAATCTTTTATGTCTTAACATTTTATCTTCTTCTTCTAATTTTTGATGTTCATACAGATCCTCTACAGTATTGAAGATGATACCACATTTTTACATCTGAGTTTCACTCGATGTCATTAGTATAATATAACCCTACAAAATATATTAACAATAAACAAACTGATCATACAAGAATATTCGCTGTAACCCTAAAAGCCTTTACCTATGAAGATGCTACTAAAATAATGGAAAAATATACAACAATAATCTCAATATCCATGTTTTTAAAATTCTAAAGGAAATTTAAAAAAAGAGATATTTTGTTATATACTTTAAATTGAATAAAAAAATTCCATTAATTGTTGGAATTCTTATTTTTGATGATGTAGAGATCTTAGATGTTGCTGGGCCTTTTGAGGTATTTGCTGTAACTCGTTTAAATGAGAAGCAACGACTACAGCAATCATCACCATTTAAAGTATATTTAATATCTGAAACAAAAAAACAAATTATAGCTATTGGTGGTCTACGTTTAACTCCTGATGTGACAATTGGTAAATGTCCAGAATTGGATTTATTGATAATACCTGGTGGATGGGGTACGCGTAAAGAATCAAAAAATAAAATTCTATTAAATTGGATTGGTAATCAATTTACTAATGATAGATTGATTGCCTCAGTTTGTACCGGATCTAGTCTTCTTGGAAAAGCAGGCTTGTTAGATGGAAGAGATGCAACTACTCATTGGCGAGCTTTTGATTTTTTGCAAGAATCTGCACCAAAAGCACGAATTCTCAAAGATGTCAGATTTACCTTGACAGAACCAATATTTACATCTGCAGGCATTTCCGCGGGAATAGATTTATCTCTTCGTATTGTAAGTCACTTTTTTGGAATTGAAGTAGGACAGGCTACAGCTCGTCACATGGAATATCCTTATCCTGATAGTGACCGAAGGTAAAATACTAATAAATATTGTTAATCTATGATGAGCTTGGGAATGAACTAAATCTATCACTCAACAGAATGAGATCATCTGATTTTGGCACAATGTTATAGTTAAAAACAAAAAGTATTACTAGTTTTTAGGATCAGAAAGATTTATTATCATTTTATTTGTTATAGAATAACCATAGAGAATAATTTACAACAAACTATAATAAATAAAATCCAAAAGTTATTTTGGATAAGTCACACTATTCGGAAAATGTTCATGCAAGGTGTTAATACCCATTCTCCGGATTAGTAGCATAGTATATTTTATGTAGAATAAATTTTACTTTGAATTTAGGTTTTGTGTTATTAAAATTTTTTTTGTTAGCGTTCAATCGGAGGATATTCTCCTATTTTTGACACAATTTTGTAATTGAATTAATCAATCTAAAATATGTAATGAATATCTATGTCCTTTTTAACATCATAATAAAAAATAAAAATATTAAAAATTAATTTTCAAGAAATGTATTTACAACAGAACTTAATCCTTCAGGGTATTGAAACATTAGTGCATGACCACCTTCTTTGAATTGGACTAACCATGCGCCAGGTATTCTCTCTGTTATTATAATAGAATTAGCAGAAGGTAATACGAGGTCATCAGTTCCTAAATTTATTATTAATGAAATTCATTTCAAATAAAGATTAAATATAATTTAATCATTTTGAATGGTAAAAATTTGATAAGAAACACAATTCTTTATTAATTAGAAATAAACCAAAATTCTTAGTTTTTTCCTAATAATGAATATATTATATGGGGGTAGAATACTATAATAAATGAGCTATTTATCAAGACATCAATTTAGAAAATGGTTATAAAAATAATATTTAATAATTAGTGAAATAGTGTTTTACTTCAAAACTGTGACTGAAAATATAATATATTGCTTTATCTAATAGAATTTTGATTAAATGAGTTAACTTAAAGTATTAGTAGGAATGATATAATTTTAATACGATAATAAGAAAAATATACTCTTACTTTGTATTTGTATCTCAATATGGTTTCCAAAAATAAATTATACTATTATTATTATCTAGTTATTGATTTAGAAAGTTCTTCATCTCAACATATTCCATTAGATATTCAAATTGAGAAATTAGAAAAATTAAGACTTTGTGTTAATAAAATTTTAAACTCTAACTTGGAGAGACTACATCAAAAGAAAGTAAGATATATAAACTCAACAGGAGATGGTTATTTTATTATTTTTGATATAGGGGAAGATGCTTTAAAATTTTCAATTGATCTTCACAAATATCTAAATTTACACAATAGAAAGATTAGAAATAATAAAATTTATAGCTCAAACGAAATTGATTCAAAAACAATTACAGTTAATACTGGGATTTCATGTGGAATTAGTAAACCTATTAAACAAATAGATGGACAAATAGCTTATTGGGGATCGGATGTTATATTAGCCCATAGAATTGTTGAATTTGCTAAAGGAGGTTATATATTGTGTAGTTCTGATGTCTACAAAAATATGAAAAATATTAATTTTGGTGAATTTATCGATCTTAAATGTTCAACAAATTTTAAACATAATTTAAAAACAGATATGTATTTATTTTATAATAAAGAGGATAAAGAAAAGTTTGAGAATATCAATATTCATCTTCTAAGGTGAATTAGTATTTTTTCAGATAACTTTTAACAAAAGAACACTAAAAGGAGATAATTAAGAATTTTATTGACAACTGGGTTCTTCAGATGATCAATTGATTTTGACACAATTTTGTAATTATAAATTTATTGTTCTATAAGATTTTAAAGCTGTAATAGGATCATTAAATGAGTTGATTTGTAATCCATTGTCTTCTAAAATATTCTTTATTGCATAAATGACATCTGGTTCATCATCAACTAATAAGATATTTTTAGCCAATGTTATTGGATGCCTCATTATAAATAATTACACCTCTCACTATTAATTATCGAAAGCATAAAATAAAAAGTATATTCTCTACCATTCAAATTATTTTTTGCCCTATCTTTTCTTCAAAATCTTCTTTTATTAACTATATGTTTTAGATAAGAATATCGAATTCGCATTATAAAAGGACTCGGTAACATAATTAATAAGTTTTTGAAAGTTTTAGAGTTATTTCTATTTATTTCTGGTTTAGAATTTATCTAATCAACGATTCAATCGAGGCAATGGGATTTGAAGTCTCATTCATTGTCTATGTTTTAGAGAATTCTTAGTATTAGGTGAATTCTTTTTGGATGTCTTCATGTTTTTGATATTTATTATGCTATTTATTTGATTTTTACTACATGATTATAATTATAATAAGCTATAATGTTAAAATATAATTATGAATAACAATGGCGCGAATTTCCAAATGTCAACTAAATCTACGTTAATAGAGGACAATAACAAAGAATCAGTTAACAAAGATAAAGAAAAAGCTAAATCCTTTACAGATAAAATAGTAAATAAAATATCACATATAGGTGATATCAGAGGAATTGAAATTGCAGTAGATCAATCATCAAATGTAAAATTTATAACTTTTGGTTTATTTGTTTTAATTGGTTTTATAGTATTAATCTATGCTATATTAGTTGCAGTAGTAGCAGACAGAGTAATTCAATCCGCAAATGTATTTTTTGTAGTTACTATAATAAGCATTTCTACCTTATTTGGAACTCTTGTATATCAAATTCGTCAATCAAAATAGTGCATTATAGACTTAAGTATATCCTAAATTAAGCATTATTTCTCATAGCCTTTTTTGTATCATTTTAGTGCCTCATAATATATCTAATTTATGTAATTATTACATTTCTCTGATTTATAACCCTTAAATAAAAATTAGTTGTATTCCAGTAGTTTGCAATTTTTGAACATTTTCCAAAGCCTAATTCTTTAAAAAACTGTTATTTTTTACATTAATATTTATAATATATATTTAATCATAGTTTTGCTATATATATGAAATTATAAAACTAAAAATACCAATTTGTATTTCTCTTATGATTTATAATATTCAAACAGAATATCTCCACTATAATAGTAGGTCTTTTTCCACTTCATTCTGTTACAGATATACTAGCAGAGTTTCCTCAGTTGAATATTAAAGATCAAAATACATTGTCTTTAAACGTAACCGATGCGGTATATAATGCTAATACAAGTGAGTTTTTAGGTTCCAAAAATATATCATTGACCCCTTATCGAATCACAGAGGAAAATATTTTGAAGTCGGGTTCCTAAATAATGTAGGGAATGTAACTAACAACCAGACATTTTAAATACTTACTTCTCTGATGAACTGCTTCTTGGGAGAGGACATGGAACGATTGAGACTACCGATGGACAAAATATCGGTTGGATATCTTCCGACCTAGGACGATTGATCGATAATCAATGGGTTTTTTATGGATTAATGCTATTCAATAATACTCATAGTGAATCATTATATTTACTAAATAATAGCATCGGTCTATCCAAGAGTACATCCGGCTTTTGGAATAAGCTGTTAATTTTATCTATTACTCTTTGGGTCACAAAATCGTTTCTCTAGAAAATTGGGCCTAAACGCGTGATTCACGGATCCATATCTAATTGTTTAGTTAATAAATTGTCATAGCCAACGGCTACGTGTCATATGGAGGATATAAAAAATATGGTTTTTATTTGTGCAAAAGATACAAATGATAATAAAATAACATTATCAAATGAATTTCAAGATATCGAATTGTAGTTACCTTTACTATATGGAACATTTAATACAGAATTAGCTTATCCTCAAACACATCTTCTGTTCCAAAATGCCATTCTTTTATTATATTATTAATATCTTCTCTAAGTTCTGAATACGACGACGATGATGATAATACCACTATTGATTAAAGGAGATATAGAATATATCTCATTGTATCAATCATTGATTAGTATTGTAATTATATAATTAATGAAAGAATATAATTTAGCGTTAAATTTTATTAATATCTTATTTTGTCTAATATCATCGATTAATATTATTATTATTATTTAATCTAAAGTATTATTAACTTTGAAGTTGTTATTGTAATAGTGGCATCTGCATCATCCCGCACTGATACCAAGAGCACACCTTCTAAAATCCCCTGTGAAATATGTGGACTTTTATTTGATACTGTAGATATAAAGGAAGAGCACAAAAAATTAGAACATGTTGAACACAAACCACCTAGTGGAGTAACTTAATCTGATTAAAAGAATTTAAAAAAGAATTAATTATTATTTTTTTCCTAATTTCCTTTAAGATTTCTTTATTAGCCGGTAATCTATTTGTATATGAATGACTAGTAGACTAAAATTCTGCAGCAATTGTGGTAAGACATTAGATTTAAATAAAGAAATTAAAAAATACGCTAAGTGTGGAATTGACCTTCAACAACAACTAGAAAGATCTACATATAATAAATCAATTGTAGACCAACTACCCTACAAAAGTCCTGGGACAGCAGCACTCATAGCATTTATCGGAGGAATATTTGCTCTACTCGGTCTAGGCCATATATATGTTGGAAAGGTTGAAAGAGGGATTGGGATATTAATTTCAGGTATCATCATTTATGTTCTGCTTATTATTATGGTAATCTCTTTTCCAAGTTTTTTAATTCTCGCACCCGATGAGTCATCTCTAGGCATTGGAGTAATACTTATGGTGTTTGTCTTAGGTATTGCATATTTTGTATTATGGATATGGCAAATATTTAATGCAAGAAAACTAGCGAAGAGATTTAATGAATCAGTACGAACAACTGGTGGAAAAGAACCATGGTGAAAATTTAAACCAGATCTTTTTCTATTTCTTGCAAATCTAATAACTAGGTTAAATTATTAACAGGAAGCAGCATTAGAAAAACATTAAGTTTAATAAATAATTGAGAAAATTATAAATATTTTTAACGGTTAAATTTTATTTCTTATAAAGTTAGTTTTACATTAAAATATAAGCATATTCGTGACCGCTCACTCAGAGGTATGTCAAGTGATTTTGATACAATTTGTAGTTCAAAAAGATTTCTTATAAATGTCAAGTCTTCTTTTAAATTTATTCAATTGTAGTACTTAATTTTGTTAGGCACTATCTATATAATTTATAATATACTTTATAGGATAATTAAATTAAATGCTATTATGAGTTATGGTGGATATGAGATAGATGCGGGAGAAAATCATGGGATCTCAAACAGACAACTAGCGTTGATATTCGGAATTAGTATAGTAGGAATTTTTATAGTATTTGCTTTATTTATTTTTCCGATACAAAATCTATTCCCTGAATCAATTACCGAACAAGTCACAATAATCAGTAAAAGTGATGGGGAATGTGTTGTTAACAGTCGAGATCATCCTAGAGGAATTTCGAACTGTAACTATGATATAAGCGATAAATTGCAGATTACATACAAGTATGGAACTGCTCCAATCGAAACCCATAAGAAAATAAATTAAAATTAGACATTTTTAATTTTGAAAATGATATCTATCTTATAGTATGCTTATAAGATACCACTAATATGTTTTAGTGCTCAATTAAACTATCATATTTAGGTATAATACTAAAGAGAATAATAAAGCCATAACCCACTACTATTTGCTGAGAGGAGTAGTTCGATAAGAGAAGTCTATGGCTTTGATGAAATCTTATGATTTGCATATAAGATGTATAATCAATCTAGATTATAGTATTTTATAGTTGGAGAGAGTTTAATTAATATTTAATAGCCATAGCCTGGATGGACCAATACAGATCAGGCATTGATTTTTGACTATGGCTATTCTAAGGACCATCTTGTTGTTAACGAATAATGTATTATAGTTTACATATCAGTATATTTAAAAATCGGTGAACTTAGTTAATCGACTAATGTTAATAAATTGTCATAGCCTGAACAACAATGAGATTCGGCTTATAGATAGTTGATTTACAATATGACAAAATACGATTTGCATTTGTATGATATATTTGAGTATTAAAAAAATAAAAAATGGTTATGGTGAATTGTCAAAGCAAATTGCATACACAGTATATATTCCTACACCTGGACTTGTAGTAGGTACTAATTGTACTTCCATCCTGTAGCAAGAGGAGATTAACTATAGCCAATTAATGTATACTATAGTAAGCCTTTTATAAGGTAGACTATAGTATAAATAATATGGAAAGCCTAATTCCGATATTGGGAGACAAAATCAAGATTAAATTTGCTGGCAAGTTAAACCGAATGAAAGATAATCGTGTGATTTGGATTCCTAAAAATTATTTAGATAATGTTAAAGAACTAGACGATAAGCAATTACTGATTACTATTGAATTGGAAG
>DASVEV010000255.1:0-3807 GCA_036380415.1 Nitrososphaeraceae archaeon | reverse complement strand
ACTTAAAGTTAAATATTATTTTTATTATAATATTTTTAAATTTTAAATACTCTCACTGATAAATATTTAATCCCATATTAAGAATAATTTTTCTGTATAAATCTTAGTTTTAAAATGCATTTTTGAACTACAAAATTGTGTCAAAAAACAATTTACACACACCTCTGCTTTCCTATATTTTATGTCCTTATATATTCTGGTGAAGTAAAGACATGCACAATAGAGAACTATATTTTTGCAGCAGACTTTTTCCCTCCCCAACCTGATGATAATGCTGCAGATAATACACAATCATCATTATCGCAACAATCCAACAATCAAGCCATACAGCCTCAACCCAATACTTTAAGAGATATAATCTCTGATCGAACAAACTAACAAAAACAAAATATTATTTTTCTTTGAACAATAAATATTCCTAATGATGATTTCTATATTTATATACAATTAAAATATCTTTTACTCAAGTTTAATGATCAATTTGTCTATTCATATACAATTATTTGCCTAAAATTTAAGGAGTATGAGAAAAATAGATAATATGATATAACCTATATTATATTAAGTAGTAGATTATGCCATATTTTTAGCTATCAAATTTTAAATGTGTATATATAATAAGGAATATATTAATTAATTTCTTTCGATATTTATAGGTATTTATAACTGATATCAATAATTATAATAAAGAAGCATAATTGAGAACTACTCTATATTTTTTTTTAGGAGTAATTATAACAATAGTCATTGGAAATTCTGTTATTTTTTTTGCTGAGTCAGACAGTAAAATAATCTTTTCAAATTGGATATTGATAATAAATTCTCTTACTGCTGCAGGGCTTTCTGCAATGATTCTCCTTAAGGATAAAGATAGTGATGAAGGAGGAGATAAAACTAATATTCTTCTAACACTTGGTCTAATTTTCTGGTTTATAGCTAATATAATATGGGCATATTATGAAGTAGTGCTTGATATTGTATCTCCAGTACCTTCATTAGCAGATTTATTCTTATTGTCTGCCTATGGATTTCTCATATTTAGATTGATAAGTATATATAGAAAACTTGGTCACATTACAAATAAAAAAATTCTAATTTTAATAATCTCTGGTACAGGTTTATTTTTGATATACATATTAAACTTGACTCTAGATCTTACCGAATTATCAAATTTCAGAGGTTTTATGCTTTTTATTGTCACTATAGCATATCCTACATTAAATTCAATTCTAACAGCTCTTGCATTGATGATCCTCCTCAGGATAAAGAAGGAAAAACAACACTTTGTTCCCTGGGTCTGCGAACTGGTAGGATTTTTAGCAATAGTTGTTGGAGATAGTTGGTTTGCAATTATTGTTCTAACCGCATTTGTTGAACAGTTATGGATGTCTGCATTATTATTGTCTGCACATTATTTATTAATTGCCGCTGGTCTTATATGGTATCTTAGATATTATATCAAATGGCAGTCAAAGGATCTCATTTACAAGATTATAATAAATACAAGAAGAAATAAAACTTTCAAAAAGATTCTGTTTAGTTCCACTATATCAATATCTTTTCTAATATTTGCTGGTTTTTTTTATACAAGTGTTTATAGCGGTGACCAAAGTATGGATTTTTTTATAAAAAAAAGTTCTTCTTATCCTCAACTCTCATCAACGTATAAGGAGGATACTAGAAAGGATTTTGTTGTTGGCGCTATTTTACCATATACTGGTTCCTTTTCCTCAATTGGTAAATCTGTCAAGGTAGCATTAGAAAAAGCCGAATATGATGTAAACAAACATTTTGAAGGAATGAATTCTTCATCACAATTTAATCTATTAATGGCAAATTCAAAATCAAGCCCCGAAGATTCTCTTGAAGCAATAAAACAATTACATTCGTTTGGAGCTAAAATTATTGTAGGACCTGCATTCGGTGCTACAGTTAATGCTACCAAAGAATATGCAGATGCCAATAATATTACCCTTATTAGTTACTCCAGTACTTCGCCATTACTTTCTATTGAAGGAGACAATCTTTTTCGGTTAGTTCCTGATGATACAAACCAAGGAAAAATAGTTGCAGAAAGAATGATCAAGGACGGTATAAAAGTTATCGTTCCTATCTGGAGAGGTGGTATATATGGAAATGAGCTCTATAAATCTACTAAATCTAATTTTGAAAATCTAGGAGGAGAAGTAGAAGAAGGTATTAATTATAAACCTCATACAGGCAAATTTGCCACTAGTTTACATAGAATAAATTTCCTAATGTGGAATCAAGAATTAGAAAGATTAAACAATATTGTAGGCGAGGCAATAAAAAAATATGGTACTAATTCTGTAGGTGTATATGTAATATCTTTTGACGAGATAACACCTATTTTAATCCAATCAACCCTTTATGAAAACCTAGGAAAAGTAAGATGGTATGGCAGTGATAAAATAGCACAAAATCATCAGATAACAAAGAATGTTGATTCGGCATTGTTTGCAATGAAAACAAATCTTTCTAATCCTTTATATTCAATAGATAGCGAATCAAAGAAATTACATGATCTGGAAGAAGTATTAGAAAAACAATTGCATGAAGTAAGTTCAATAACATATCCTGCACTAGCTTATGATTCTTATTGGATAGCCGCACTAAGCCTTGATAAAAATAATACTATGTTTAACAATAGTAATGAAAATTTAACCAAATCATTTAAAGAGATTATTCTAGAAACTGTCGATTCATTTGAGGATGGAATATCAGGAAAAATAAAACTTAACAAAGCAGGAGATCGCATTGGTGGAAATTATGATTTTTGGATTGTTGCTAAAGATAACCATACTCAAAATTATGAATGGGAGAAAGAGCATAATTATAGAACAGTAACTTGATTTAAATGATAATAAAAAATTTCTGATCTTATTTTGAGATACAATATCCTAATAATTTTCAAATTAAACATTAATTAGTAAAAATTTTCATAATAACATAGAAAAAGAAATTATTAGAATCCCAGAAGAAATATTGTTAAGTTCATGTTAAGTCTTGTTATTGTCTTATAAGATGTGCCAAAAATATTATGTCAAAAACAATTCACACACCTCCTGCTTTCCTATAATTGATTGGCAAAAGAAAGTTTTCAAAATTATCTATAAAGTAACTAGTAGAGATAATAGATATACTTCCAAAAACAAAAACTTTATCTATTATGTTACCGAACCCTGTTATAATTGGAAATCGAAGCCCTCCGAACCTTATTACTATACCAAATGTTTTCAGTAATATCCTCTTTCTATATAGGATAGTATATATCAACTGCTATATTATCAAGTTATGGATAGAATTATATTGAATTATTCTTAAAATTCTCAAGAATAGATAATGTTAAAGATTTCAAGTTTTTTATTTGGTATTATTATTACTAGTATTATCTTATTTTCCGCAAACTCACCTTTTATCTCTATTTATGCTCAAGATACTCAATACTATAATAATAACACAAACGAAAATAACAATTCTTCACTTTTAAATGAACTGGAAAATATAAAAAATATACTTGAAAGTAAGGTAACAAAACTTGCTACGGCTTTACAAATTGCAGGTAGTCTACCACAAATTTTACAACCTCCTGATGTAAATTTGATAGATCCAAAAGTTAAGGGTATACCAGAAGATGCAGATTTAGAAAAGAGAAAAATAGGTAAAATACTGTTGGAGCAATTTAATGAACTTTTCTCAGTTGTATTTTTATTAAATAATGGAGATGTATATTTTGACGAACCATTTGAACGTCAATTAAATCGAACCGCAACAAATCTTTCATTT
>DASVEV010000254.1:0-21569 GCA_036380415.1 Nitrososphaeraceae archaeon | reverse complement strand
AACAACCATTTTCCTACTCTTGGAAGTACATTTAGTTGTGAATAGCTACTAGCAATTAATCCAACATGTCCAGTTGGAAATTTCATTAATCTATTGTCGATACTTGAGACGAGGTAGTTTAGTGCCGCACTACCTTCTGGAGAAACTAGATGGTCTTCTTCAGCGACTATGTTTAACAATGGGACAGAGATCTTTGACAAGTCAATTAATTTAGATCCTAATTTCAATCTATTTTTGGCCAGGAGATTATTTTGGTAAATATCTTTGATCCATTGTTTAAATACCTCTCCTGTTATAGGAGGTACATCGTATAGCCATTTTTCTATTCTTAAGAAATTTTGAACGAATTTTTTGTCATCTACATGCTCTAAAAGTGTGAAGTATTTGTTCATGCCTTGTTTGAATGGTTTAAGAGCCGAAAAGCAAGTACGAAGTAGGTGTGGAGGCATATTTCCTTCAGAATCGATTATTTTATCAACGTTCATAGTTCTACCAAAATTTCCGATTACTGTGAGATCTTTGCTCGTATCTATTACTGGTGCTAAAGTCACCAGATTCTTAATTTTACGTTGATGCAATGTTGTGTACATTACCGACATTGTGGCGCCCATGCAATAGCCGTGCAATGTTATCTTATCTATAGACCCTTGATCAATAATGAAGTTAACGCAATCATCTATGAAATAATTTACATAATCATCAAAATTTACATATTTGTCATTTGATTTAGGAGGTTTCCAGTCAATAAGATAAACATCAAACCCTTGAGATAAAAGATTTTTAATCCAACTTTTATCACCTTGCAAATCCAATATATATGATCTATTAATTAAGGCATACACAACTAAGATAGGAGTTTTTATTGGTCGTTTAAAAATGGGGTTGTAATGTAATAATCTATAGATATTTGTTTCTTTTACTATTTTATGCTCAGTAATACCCACATCAATATCCTTAGGATCTTGATAGATCTGTGTAAATTTTTCTATCTTTTCGGATAAATCTTGATTATATTTATCTAAAGAAAGAGAGCTACTTGGATGTTTTTCTAAATTTGTAGGATTAGTAGTACTATTATTTAGCAATTCTATTATCTTCACTCATTATAATATCTATACTTTTTCTTAAATCTCGGACCTCTCGTTTTAATTCTTGTATATCTTTGAGAAGTATATCAACATCATCTTTGGAAGATAGATTTAAGGGTAATAGGTAGGTATTAGATATATTCCTGAATAATTTATTATATTCCGAATAAGTACCCATTAAATCAGAAATAAGGACTCCAAATTCTTTAGACTGAAACAGGTTAGTAAACGATTCTTCTAGAGTCCCAAGAAGGAAACTTCTGTATTTCTTTAAGTCTTGTTCAGACTCAATTGAATATTCAGATTTATTTGGTGGTATTTTATCTAAAGCCTCTGTGTATGTTTTATTAATTTGAGTTACATAATTAAGGGTATAATATTGCATTTTTGAAGTCACTAGTAAAATGTCTTGTAAATTTTTCATAACATTTGACGCTTCGTCTGTCAAAGAAAAAGGACTGAATTTTGGAACATTAGAGAATTTTTTCCAGAATTCTTGATATTTCTTTAATACTTCTTCAAACGGAATACTAGAATTTTCTTGAAAAGATATACTATCATTCATCTACCATAAGTATGTATTAAAAATTATATAACTTTTTGTTTAATTTCATTTAATATAACTTGTTACGTTTTTTTAATAATTAATAAAAGTGTATAAATGTACTTTTTTTATTCTCCGATGGACGTAAATTCTTTTGAATGGATTTCTTTATAATGCTTTTCTGCTTCTGCTCTAGAAGGAAATTCCATAGCACAAATTTGGCATCTTAACGTTCCAGCATCGTAATCGTAAGTCATATAAGTAGCACCAATAAAACTATATATTATTTATACTAATAAGGTTTGTTTTTCACTGTATACTAAAGGTTGTTAGTTTTTGATATATAAAGTAATACTATAACTTAATAGTTGAAGTGGGCGTCCCCATAATTATATATAGTTTGATTACCTCAAATATATTGAGTAAATATGACAAATTCTAGTGATAAGGATGATAATCGTAAAAACTTTGATTCTCATGAATATAATTTTTACAATGCACTTAAAGAGGATACCACAAAGATAGTAAATGAGATAGCAAAATCACAGCCAACTTATATCCAGGCAATTTCCAATCTTCAAATGAAATACATTGAAGCTACAAAAAATATAATTAATTCTACCCTTGGGTTCCAAAAACAAGTATACGAGTCACTAGATAACAATTCAACTTCCACTTTTACAAAACAGCTTGGCAGACAATCAAACGAAATTACAAATAATTTTATAGAATTTAACAATATAAATAATAAGTTTATCTCGAATGTCTTGGAAGTAGCAGGAGACGGCATAAAAAATTTTACTAAAACTTTAGATACTTTTGTGAAATTTAATGCAAATGTTTTTGAACAATGGTATTCTTTATTCAAAAATAATCAAAATTTTAAAAGAACATAACTTATCTACTTCATTTCCTATAATTATTTTAAAAAGGACCAAAATACCGATTCTCATGAATTTCTAATCTCAACCCAAAAGATATCTACTAATATCTCACTATAAAAAATAAATGAATGAATACAAAGGCTCTAAATGATATTCCTTGGTTGAGGTTAGATAAAGCACTTTATATCTTGCTAAACATGTTTTTCAATTATTAAAAATAAAGATCATTATAACTAAAAATAAGTTTATTTTGAATATCATTATTATTATCATCCTATTCGTTTACCTTAAGTAAAGATAACATCTCAAAAATAAATTACATACTTGATTAATAATCATAATTGTCAGGATAATTAATACTTAATTATTATTTTTAGCAACATTTTTACCAGATGCAATATTTATACATGCTAGGAATTTTTATTTCACGTTTCACTATGTACAAATGTTGGTTATTTCTTGTAAAATGTTATGACAAGACGAAGTGAATGGGAGCAAACAAATCTCAAACTTAAGATCTTGTCCTGTGGTTTCTGAGGCTTTCAGGCCATACAAAATGATTAATATGGGCTCACTATTGGTTAGAGTGGGAATTCTTTTGTTGTCTTTCTGCCATTCCCATATCTTAAATATCCTAAAGTTGGGCTTAATAATAATGGAATTGGCAAAAACGGGCTCGGAGGGATTCGAACCCTCGACCTGACGCTTAGGAGGCATCCGCGCTGTCCATTTTGCGCCTTTTATAGTCTGCGCTACGAGCCCTTGTCAATAAAACAACAATAAGCATTAATTTAAGAGTTTAAGAAGTAAAATCGAAGAAAGAAGATGTCTTTATTGAAATACTAACTAGATTATTGAAATACGATTAGATCCTATTGTAAGTTTACTATCAAACCGTTAATTTTATATTGTTATCATTTATAAACAATTATAAGAGATATAAAATACTTAGAATGTGAAAAAAAACTACTTATTAAAAATAAAGCGTTTGACAGCACAAATAATTAAAAGAAATAAGTAAATAATACAAGATTTAGGATGGCGGTTATTTTATTTTACATAGAATCTGTGATTTAAAGTTAATTTGTAATACAATAAAAATATATATAATAAATATCCGAAAAAGTTTTCTAATAATGGGATGCTTGTAAAAATATGTCAACCCCAACAGATATACTAAACAAGTTATTTAAGGAAACTAAGCCACAAGATAGACTGTATCCCCAACCAGAAACTAAGATTCAGGACATCGATTCCGAAGAAATTTTAAATACTAATATCTATAACGTGATGTTAAATAGACGCTCTCAAAGAAAATTTGAGACTAAAGAAGTTGAAAACTGGAAGTTAGATATAATTTTTGCAGCTGCAGACACTGCTCCTACTGCAGGAGGATTCCAAGGATTTGATATATATCATATAAAAAACAATGACACAAAAATAAAATTAGTTGTAGCAGCAAACAATCAACCCTATGTAAATGCACCTGTAGTATTGGTATTCTGTATGAACCCAACTAGAGTTAAAATGCAATTTCCATCCGAAATATTAAAAAAATTTTCTATACAAGACGCAACACTTGCTGCTGCATATGCTCAATTAGCTGCTCATTCATTGGGTCTTAGTTCTATTTGGATTGGAATGATCGATGAGAAAAACGTCATGGAAACCATAGGTACAGACCTTATCCCATCTTCCATTTTATGTATTGGGTATCCAAAAAAGGTTTTACAACCCAAACCAAAACGAGCATTATCCGAACTCATACACATAATAGAATAATTAATGAAATTATTTGATAAAGAGAATAATAAATTAGGTTTGTATTAAGTAGAAAACTTTAGAGTAGATTAATTTGATGATTTATTATTCTGGGCATAGCCATTCTATAACTCTATCAATGTTATTACTCTTGAGAGTTATTCGAATTGGTCCAAGAGGAGATTCGAATTCATCATCAACTAATACTATAATTCCCTGAGTTGATACTTGCTTGTTAATATAAAACCAGGTAGAAGATTGGTCTAAATTAGAAAGTAATAACCTCCGAAGCACAGAAGAAATTGACCTATCCCGAACTTGGTTATAAATAGTGTTCAGAACTTCTAAGTTGTCAGTTTTACCAATTATGCGATCTCCATACTTAAATTCTAAAGTTACCCCTTCCATAAGAGAATTAATTGCCTTGATTATTAAAATCTCTGATTCTGTTGGATTAACTTTACAGGATACCTCTATTTCTATGTTTAAAGTTGGAAATTTTGTTTTTCTAATATTTTCTGTAATGACTTAACCATTTAATGAACATATCCATTTTTTCGCTATGGATTTAGCTTTTTTCTTTAACTGGTCTAATGTTATTTCATTATTAGATATCATTTCATCTGCAAATGCAATTGCTTCACTTACTCCAACCGATAATTCCCGTTTATCCCTAATTCTGCAATCTTCCAGAGTAGATGGAGCATCAGATCGAGAACGATTTTTTAAGTGTACGAACCTAGTAAAGATTGATCCATGTATTGCTAAAATTTTCACTGTTCCGATTGTTTTCAGTATTTCGACTTCATGGATACTTCTTATACCATCAATTATAAATTTGTCGTATTGAGGATCATAATATTTTTCATTTATTTGATTAATGACCAGTTGAGCAATTGCACCTTGACCATACATATTTCGTAAATCTAACATCAGGGTTCCCAGATTTTTATCAGTTAACTGTAGGTTTTTTCTGTTAGCTTCCATTCGAACGCAATCTCCCATAGTTATCAGAACAAAACCTTCATCTTTTATTGCCTCTGCTACTGTTGATTTTCCTGCACCAGGCATTCCAGTTAAACAAATCATAAATGTTTGTTTGATATATAGTTCACCTAATTATTGTAATGCAATGCAAGGATATTATCAACTTTGTCTTGCTTTGTCTTGCTTATTCACATTATATTTTAAATGGTAATTAATTGCTACCTACTATTTCTAGTATCTAGCTTTACTTATTGAAAGTATGCCATCTCAATTTTTAACTCATAGATGATTAACTAGCAATTCCTAATTCGAAATATTTTATTTTTTAGTAAACACCAAAAAACAAAGACAAGAATTTAAAAAAGGTCCAAAGATATACGGCGACCTCATTCATTTAATAAAGTTTTGATACAATATAAATAGAAATGGAAGACGATATATATTGAGTAGAATGATTTTAATTCAGAAAACAAATCAATATTCCAAAAGAAATTCGCACTTATTTATACATCAGTAATAAAAAGATCCTACATATGTAATACATATGTAATAGCAGTTTTTAATTCCACAATGTAAATTAAATAACCAATAATTGTTAGATATTAAATTAATTTTGCTTAGTAAAACTAATAGTGAAAAAGAAAAATACAAATAACTTAATTATTCTATTGGAGTTTATGCCAATAACTGATGCTACTAAAAAACAAATTGCACAACAGCGAAGATTATTTTATAAAATATGTTTTAAATGTGGAGGTAGAAACCCTATTTCTTCCGAAAGATGCAGAAAATGCCATAGTCAAAAAATGAGATTAAAGAATAGAAACATTGGAGCCAAAAAATAATATTGTTGTTTATGCTTATTTTATTTAAATATTTTTGATTTACCAGTAATTCGCTTTAATTGTTTCAATAGCTTTTTCATGTTCAGGTCCTTTATTTCTTGCAAATTTTTCCATTGATGATAATGGTATTCCACCTAATGTTTTTGCCAAACCTGAGAAAAAAGTACTTTTGATAGAATTATGTCTACCTACTTTTGACATAAATTTTTGTATACCATATTTAAAATTGTGTTGCCAGGTTTTGTACATTACTCCTAATTTTCCGGGATCCATTGTATTTCCAATATCAAAAAAGCTAGATTTTTCCAATAGCCCAATTGGAACAAAAGTAAGTGGTGTTACTGTAAATTTCGAATCTGGTTGCTCTGTTTCTAGTTCATGTATAAGCCTGATTGTTTCCCAGCTATCATCGAGACTTTCATTGTTATCTAATCCCATAATAAGCGTAAATGCCGGAATCCAATAATGCTCGTTTAAGGTTTTAACTGCTTCTTTAACTACCCAATGCCACTCAGCTGGTTTAAATGGAGCTAATTTTCTATCAGCATATTTTCCTATTAACCTTATGCTACCTGTTTCTAAACCACATTGAATGCCGATGAAATTATCTGGGCCAGATTTAATTATCTTCGAAACATTTGGAATAAGTCTTTCATCAGCAATAGCACCTGCTAACGTTCCATGAGTAGGATTTGTGTGTTCTATTCCTGTATCCATAATCCCTTTAAAAAGTTCTTCAATTGCTTCTCTATTTGGCTGCATATTTTTAGTAGTTCGAGGATTAAGACCATAAACAAAAATATCGTCACTCTGAATCCATGCGTTTTTAAGACCTCCGTATTTCATATTTATTTCTATTTCTTTTTGTACTTTTTCAACTGGATAATATCTTAATGGACGTAAAGTAACATCACAAAACTTGCAGCCACGCCCACATCCTCGCATAACCTCAATCATTCCATGCATACTGGGATTGACAATATTGGGTATTTCATCTAAAGATGGTTCGTCAGAATAGTGAAAGAAACGGCCATGATACTTTCTGTCGCTTTTCACAAATTCTTTAATTTCCACTTTGAATTCACTTTTTTTGAACGGATTAGAGGTTTCTAATTCGCCATTAATGACAGCATCAAAAAATCTTGCTCCTACTCCATCTAATTCAGGTCCTATTCCTCCAAGATCTCCTTCCACAATGCCATATAGTCCATACTCTTCTATTTTAGCAGGATCGTAGTTATATTGCCAAGTACCAGATGCACCTACTATTACCTTTGCTTTACTACCATTTCTATTTTTAGCAGCGTTTATACGCAAATGTAAGTCTCTATTATATAATTCATCATAAGACATAGTCTTCCTTCCAAATGTAAAAGTCATAGTAACTGGACCCATTCCCAAGGGATCCATTTCATAGGTTCCTACTACTTGAGTTTCCGGCCCAATAAATTGCTCTATATAATCAGGATGAGCAACGACAACGTCCTCTGGATTATAACCATCTCTTAATAGAGATGCTTCTAGTTTTCTCAATCCATAGGGAGCAAAGTTTGCTCTACCATTGTTATGTCCAATAGGATTACAAATGAAATCAAAAAGAACCCTAGGAGTAACTTGATTTTTTAAAATATAATACCAGAATGAATCTTTAGTTCTGTTGAAATCCAAAGCAGGAGCACAACCAAAAAACGAAGCTAGAGAGATTCCCCGATAGGGAGACATTAAAGTACGATCAGCAGATAATACAACTTTTGGATATTTCATTTTAATTAATCCTAATCATTGAATTTGACAGAGGGATGAATTTTAACTTTTCCCACCTTTCACATAGATTTATTCAAGGGAATTGTAATCTAAAGTTAAATGTCCAGTTCGAAAATAAAATGTTATATTTATGTATTAAAAGAGATATCGTTATGGAAGAAAAAATTCATTGTAACATTTGTAATATTTTAATTTATGGTAATAATATTGATAATCATATTATGACACCAAAACATAAAAATTCAAAAAACAGGTTTATACAACAACTATATTCTGTAGAGGTCGATAGCAAGATAACAAATAAATCAACCTATTACGTATGGAAAAATAACAAAAATTAAAATGTCATTTTAGGCTTCTTATATAATCTATTACTAAATTAATTCCTATAATTATTAAAGACAAAGAGAGCATTTTACTCAATATATTTTCGTTAATAAGATGAATTGATCTTGAACCTAATTGTGCACCAAAAAAAGCACCAAAAGCAAGAGCAATGCCATAACTATATTCAGGGTGTTCTAAAATAATATGAGTCAAAAGTCCTGTTATTGTACTTATTAAAAGTGTAAACTGAGCTGTAGGACTCGCATTGATCATTTTCATTTTATAAATAAGAACTAGAATAGGAACAAAAATTATTCCTCCTCCTATCCCAAAAAGACTTGATATAATACCTGCACCAAAAGTTCCAGAAATTAAAACTAAATAGAAAAGGGGTTTTGGAATTGTATCTAGAGTTTTATTGATAATTTTATTTTTAAAAAAAATATATACTCCAACTGATATCAACAAAATAGCAAAATAAACCTTAAAATACTCTAAGGATATAAAATTAGAAAAAAATCCTCCAATAATTGATCCTGGTATAGCCGGTAAAGCTAGTTTAAGTCCAAGGAAATAATTAATATACTTTTTTCTAATATATGTTAATGTCGATGAAATACTAGTTGCAAATATGGCAATTAGACTAGAACTTGCAATGACAGCAGGAGGAAATCCCATATATGCCAATACCGGTGTCATGACTATTCCGCCGCCTACTCCTATAAGCGAGCCTATTATACCAGACCCAAATCCAATTAATACGAGAATAATGAATAGTTCAATCAAATTACTCTTCCTATACCTTAACTTTCATAAGGTAGACAAGTTAAATTTATTCTCTTTACTTCTTGAGTTAGCAGAGCCAATTGTTCAACTATCAACAAAAAGTTACAATCCACCCCTATTTCATTCTACAAACAAGTACAGACGGATGTATTACTAATAATTCAAGTTTCTTTTACAACTCAATTAGAAGTCATCTAATACTTTTACTTATAAGATATAAGTATATCATTATTTATCATATTGTTATTTAGAATTGAGAATTATTTTAATTGGATATGGAATTGTAGGTCAGAGTTTTACCAAACTATTACTTTCCAAATTAGTAGATTTATCTAATCTATATGGGATGAAGCCTAGGATTGTAGCGTGCGTTGACAATAAAGGCTCGGCAATTGATACTTCTGGTCTAGATATTCAGAGACTTTTAGAAATAAAAAAAAATAAAGGAACCGTAGGTGAATATTATAGAAATAAAAAATCACGACTAGAGCCTTTACAAATAATAGAAAATATCGATGCAGAAATAGTTATGGAACTGACTCCAACTAATCTAAAGGATGGTGAACCAGGTTTATCTCATATAACTTCAGCTATGAAGTATGGTAAAAATGTAATAACAGTCAATAAAGGACCATTATCTGTAGCTTTTCCATCCCTTATAGAACTAGCTAACTTTAACGGAATAATGTTTAAGTTTAGTGGAACTGTGGGTGGAGGAACTCCAATTCTAGAATTTGCTAAGAGGTGTTTAAAAGGGGATAGAATTGTTTCTTTCAGAGGTATACTTAATGGAACAACTAATTTTATTTTGAGTAAAATGGAAGAAGGGTTGACATTCAAAAAAGCCCTAAAGGATGCTCAAATTAAGGGTTATGCCGAAACTGTTCCTTCCTTAGACATAGATGGGTTCGATGCTGCTGCGAAATTGGTCATAATGGCAAACTGGTTAATGGGTATGAAAGTTGCACTAGAAGATGTTAATAGAAATGGCATTACAAAAGTGAAGACTCAGGAAGTTTCCAAAGCATTAAAAAAAGGAAACGCGATCAAACTTATTGCTAGCTGTGAAAACAAACAACTTGTGGTTAAGCCTATAGAGGTGTCAAAGTTGGACCCTATATGTGTCAATGGAACTTTAAATTCAGTCACCTTTTCATTGGAGTATGCAGGGAATCAGACAATAATAGGACGAGGAGCCGGTGGAATAGAAACTGCTAGTGCTGTATTAAGAGATATGATAGAAATCCGAGAAAATATCATCAATGAAAAAAATTTGTCTTAATTTCTATAAAAATTTGTATCAAAATTTTAAATGTAAAAAGAATTATTACCCTGATAGAAACGCTTTGATTTAGTGTATAGGAGGGAAAGAGAACTAAAGAAAAAAGCATTAGCTGTACTTCATGATGAAATTAATAAGATTAAGAATCCTTCAATTATGATTCTTACTCTATCCCTTTCAATAATTAAAGAAGAAATCAATAATGTTCTATCATACTTTGAAACTCTAAGAAACACCGAAAAAATAATCGAAATCAAAAAAAAAAAAATATTAAGAGAAGTAGTAGATGTCTATAGTTATATGCTATATAGACAAGTCTTAAGAAGAGCATATAGCAAGATTTCTATAAAGTTTTTTGATAGAAAAGAGTATAACAAAGGATTTATTCTTTTGAGACAGGATGGAAGAATGACAATAATTGTCAAAGATCTTGGATGGCAAATCAAACCTTTTTTTCTTTTATAATTAAATAATGAAAACTAGAAAAATACAAGGAGAACTTGTAGAAAATAGAATAATAATACATGATATTGAGAATTCTCGATATCTATTTGGTAATGGATATTATGGCAAGCCATTAGGAATCCCAAAACCAAAAGGAATTAATTTTGAATCCCCTCTCATTTTAGATCTAATTGAAAGTTATTATTTAATTCAAAAAGGAGAATTACAAATAACTTTAAACGATAAGGTCCTACCATTAAAGGATTTAAAGATGATTTGTAAAAAACAATATGATAAATTTGACTCAAAATATGTAGTGTTTCAAAATTTAAGGAACCAAGGATATATTGTCTCTCCTGGCATAAAATTTGGATGTGATTTTGCGGTATATGAACGAGGTCCTGGGATCGATCATGCACCTTTTCTTGTTCAAGTTTTAACAAAGGAAGAACAAATTACTGCGTCAACAATTGTTCTTGCTGGGAGATTAGCAACGACCGTAAAAAAACAATTTATTATTGCAATACCTAAATTGAGAGAACGAACGGTAGAATTCATAGGATTCGAGTGGTGGAGAGCTTAATAATCATTAGAACTGGACAATATTGATCAAAAATTTATGATGAAAAGATTATTGACAAAAATTTAATGGTCTTAACAGATATTGTTTTTTTTATTACTAATTAAAAATATACATGATTGGTCTTATAAAATAGTAAAGAGATCATATATAATAAATTAAGAAAAACTAAGAAATGATCTGCTTATATACGTTTTTTATAGTTACACATTTAGGGATAATAATAGTTACCTACCTTCATTGATGTGGATCTAGTAAAATATCTTAATAATACTAACCGCAATAATATGAATACCAGATAATTATATTTTACAGGACTATTACAATGCACGTAAAAATGCCTTAAAATTTTTTTATAGAACACACATATAATGATAATACTTTTTAAGTTATAATTAAGAAATTATAATCACAATCACAAAGATAAAATATTCAAATTTTTCTATATTTATTATATGGATCGCGTAAAGAGATTATCAACTGAACTTTTGGAAAATTATCCTGATAGATTTACTACAAATTTTGAAGAAAATAAGAAGACTATTTTAAGTTTAGCTATAATAAGATCTAAAATTTTAAGAAACAAGATTGCAGGATATATAACATCTAAGCTTACACGAGAAGCAGATCAGGAGAAATCTCAATCAGATTACGCAGAGAGTCAAATGGAAGAAAGTTAAACACTGTGATTACGTTAAAACTCTTAGGTGGAGTCAAATTTGCCGTGGGAAAGAATTCTATAGTCATTGATAAATCACAGTCCACCGTGAAAGAGATTATCGAAGAACTAAAAAATGAGTCCAGAGATGCCAAAATGTTAAATGAAAAAAATTTAATGGTATCTGTTAATGGAGTCGATTCTTCTGTTACCGGTGGTTTCAAGACAGTTATCAAAACTGGGGACGTGATTACAATAGTTACAGTTATCCACGGCGGTTAAACAATTAGAAAACAAATTTGGTTTTTTTAAAAATAGGAAATAAGTATGTCTATTTTCATACAGTATTTTTCAATCAATATAATGATTTTACAATAATTGATAAATTGAGAAAGGAGTTTCCTGATACTTTTATCCAAGGTTTAAATTTTAACATAGTTTATAACTACAAACATCTTTTTGAGGTTTTAAGAATATCAAATTTAGCAAAAAGAAGGAATATAATGTGTTCACATACAATAGAATTAGATTTTTTGTTGAGAGTTATGGGAACGAATCAAATATCTCAAGCAATTAAAGAGGGCGGAGTAATAATTGATCAGTATATTACTTTTGTTGTATTAGGAAATAAGCAACAGATCAACAAGATTAACAAAAAACTTAGCCTTCTATTTGGTAATTCCCATGATAAAATTTTCACAGACAAGATAGTTTTAAGAAAAAAAATTGAACACTATAAAAAAAAATATAACAATGGCTATTTCGACGAAGAAAATACCATTGAATTTCTAAGAGAAATAGCAGTTCTAGTTATGAAATAGATTTCTATTAGATTTATTCTTGTATAATATGAGGGGTTGATTTGTAACAATTTTCTTGTAATCGATCACGTTGATAATAAGTTAATACTATGTGTATAACCTTTAATTGGCGATGTGAGTATTACTTGGCTATATTAATTTGAAAATATTTAAATTCATTGATTTTTCCTTAATAGCCATTTGTATTATAAAAAGAAAAATTTTTTGGATTTATAACTGCAAATATAAGACTCGTTTTTTTTTGTACATAATAAGTGTCCTAATTAAATGGTATTTAAAATCAAGTTTTTTTCTCAAAGTATATGATAAGAGAAACTTTATCATAATATTTTTTTATCACAATAATGATGTACACGACGCAAAAATTAACTTATCCTATTTTTCCGAAGAGACGAATAGTTTGGAACATATAGGATGAAAATTTCCCTAATTATGAAAACATTGTAATCAAATAGATGAAATGAATGAAGAAATCAATATTACTAAAAACATTAGTCAAAAAAGAATAATGAATCTAACTCTCTAAAATTTGAAACTGAAATAACTAGTCTTTTAATCCCTATTGTTGAAACTTGAGTGTTTTTGGTAGAATATTAGCCGGTTAAAGAGAAGTCACAATATGTAAAATCTCTGATCAGGTCTAGAATATTTTAATTTTTATTTTTAGTTAGTAAATTTATGAATTTATACATTTTGATATAGGATGAATTAAGATCATGATGTTCTTCAATGGAAGATTTTAAATTTTTTAATTGTTTTGCTAATTTTTCTTGCTTCTTATCATTAATCATTTGATAATAGTTCAAGAATTTTTTATGAAAGTTTTTAATTTCTTTTTTAATGAAGGGATTTTCAATGAATAAAGAATTAAGAAGGTCGATATCATCATTTAGAATACTTTCTGATAAAATACATTGTATCCTAAATGTATTTCCAGCATAAAATTCTAAATCTCTGTATTTATTTGATGAAATAACATCTGCAAAAATTATATTCATAAAATGATTCAATCCCAAGACTATAGCCATGATATGGTCATGTTTAATTGCGTTTTCAATAGGTAAAATTTCGAAATTTTGAAATAGTTGTCTTACAAACTGTAGCTCTTTTGTATAGTTTCTAACTGGAATGAACAAAATTTTTAAGCGCATGGTGGTAGATGCCCCTGGACCAAACATAGGGTGTATGCAAATGGGTGAAATATAATTTTGAATTTTAGAAAGAGATTTAAAAGATTTGCTTTTAATAGAAGAGATATCAATTAATAGTGAATTTCGTTTCATTATTTTGGAACATTCTGCTATAATTTGTGGTATAATCCTCAATGGAGTACACAGAATTACTATATCAGAATCTCTAACACATGAATGAAAATCAATTTCTATTTTTACATTTAGATGTCGCTCTATTGAGTACATATTTTTATCATATGCTTTTATATGAAAGTTTTTATTATTGACAAAATACTTGATTAGCCAAGAACCCATTCTCCCTCCTGCACCAATAACTGCAATTTGTTTCATATCAATTTAGGTACCTATTTAAGAGATTTTTCCAGAATGTCCAAACCGTCATTCAACAATTTTGATGATTGACAAGCGGAAATTCTAATAAATTTTTTATAAGAATTTCCAAATCCACTTCCTGGCGCTATCGCTACTCCTTTTTCCAATAAATCATGCACTAACGAAATATCATCCGAATAATTTTTAGATAAAATCTTTGGATAGACATACATTGCACCGTCAGGAACAATAAATTCTGTTTTCATTAATTGTAACCTTTTGCAAATAAGATTTATTCGGGATTGGATGGAATCAATATTTGTTTGAATATTATTCCCTATTGCGGCTAAAGCTGAATATTGCATTGGTTCTGCTACAGATGTGATAGATGTAGCCTGAATCTTGCGCATTTTTGTTATTATATTATTATTTGCTATTCCATAACCTACTCTGAATCCTGTCATTCCATAAGTCTTTGAAAAAGATGATACCATTATACTTTTATCATATTGGAATTCTAGAATACTATTATATTTACCAAAAGAATAATCAGAATAAACCTCATCGCTTAATATATAAAGATTATGTTCTCTTGCTATAGAAACAATTTTTTCCAGTAAATGAGAATCAAGTACTTTTCCTGTTGGATTATTAGGATAGTTTAAGATTATCATTTTGGTATTAATATTTATTAGGCTCTCGAGCATTTTTAAATTCGGTGTCCATTTATCTTCTAGAGTAGTTTTTAGTATTCTTGTTTTTGCACCTATGAAATCTCCACATTCTTTATAAGCAGGCCATGACGGTTCAATATTAATTAACTCATCCCCTGATTTTAACAGCGAGCTTATTGCACAAAAAACAGCAAACCTACCCCCTGGAGTAACTAAAACTTGTTCTGGTACAATATTCAAGAATCTTTGAGATATTGCATTACGAAGTTGTGATATACCAGAAATTTCAGTATAATGATATCTTTTATTGTCATAAATATTTGCTAACTCCTCCTTAACTTTTAAAGGAGGAGGATAATCAGGCTCACCGACTTCCATATGGATTATTTTCTTTCCATTCTTTTCAAGTTCCTTAGCTTTCATAAATATAGCAATATGAGTAGTACTTTTGTTACCATTGTTTTGAACATTTTGTAATTTTACAGATTCCGAAAGAAGAAGATTCAATAGTCTTCCAGAAAATTCAACATTCATTCCTATATCTTTTGTAAGTTTCAGGACAGTTTTTTTTATGTCATTTTCTACCTTTTCATCTTCTATTTCAATTTTTAATTGTTGTTTGATATTACCAATTTTTTTTGCTATTTCCATTCTATCATGGACTAATTTAATAATTTGGTTTGTAATATTCCTCATTTCTTCTCTTAAATAATCCAGATTATCTTGTTCAACCATTTCAATAACCCGTTAGAACGCTCGGAATAAACCCAGCTTTAATTGCGTGATCCGACAAAACTATGGAAACAATCCCTTCAACAATAGGAGGAGCGCGTGGAACAACACACGGATCATGCCTGCCAGGAACCTGAAGATCTACTAAAGTATTTGAAGATAAATCCAATGTTCTTTGAGTTTTTGCAATGGAGGCTGCAGGTTTAAATCCTATTCTCATTGTAAGAGGCATCCCATTTGATAAGCCACCTAATATACCACCAGAATTATTAGTGATTGTTACCACTTTTCCCTCTTCTTTTATAAATAAATCATTATTTTCATAACCTGTCTTTTTTGTTCCTTCAAAACCAGAACCAAATTCTACTGCTTTAACAGCAGGAATACTAAATAATGCTTTGCTTAAATCGGATTCCAATGATGAAAAAATAGGTTCTCCTAGTCCTACTGGTAATCCCGTACTAACACATTCAACGATACCCCCTAAAGAATTTCCTGACTTTCTTGCATTCATAATTGAATCTTTCATCTTTTCTGCTATATGAGGATGAGGACATCTTACTTCATTAGTATAACGGCCTTCCTTTGCCTTATCAAAAGAAATATTGCCAATAGATATTTCTCCTATTTTTGCAGTATAAGCAATTGTTTCTATTCCTAGAACATATTTCAACAATTTCTTACTTATTGCTCCTGCCATTACGAAACTTGCAGTCAATCTACCAGAAAATCTACCACTACCTCTATAATCTGCATATCCTCCGTACTTTACCATTGCAGGATAATCAGAATGTCCAGGTCTTGGGATTGTTTTTATCTTATCATAAGGTCTCGAATCCGAATCTTGATTCCAAATTACCATACATATAGGTGCATTGGTTGTATAACCATTAAATGTACCTGAAAGAATTTCTACCTTGTCCTCTTCTTTTCTTTGCGTTGTAATACTAGATTGTCCAGGTTTTCGTAGATCTAAATCTGGCTGTATGTCGGATTCCTTCAATGGGAGACCTGCTGGACAACCATCTAAAATAGACCCTACACATCTACCATGACTTTCACCAAAACTAGTAACTATGAATCGTTCGCCTAGACTGTTTCCACCCATAACATCGTACCCAAAGATATAGTAGTCCTATATAATAGTGACTTTTAAAGAATTAGAATATTGTTTTTTGTAATTTCAGTGTCATCAATTTATTTTGGTAAAGTTATATTTGCACCAAGTCTTTTAATTTCGTTTATGAAGGCAGGATAAGATACATCTATAGATTCGGCTCCTTTCACAATTGATTTATTCGTCAGCATAGATGCGATTGTAAATGACATAAAAAGTCTATGATCATTATGAGAATCAAATTCTACATTTTTCAAACCTTTGACTGGATTAATAAGTACTTCATCTTCTTTTTCACTAACATCCACTCCCATCTTTCTCAATTCGTTAGTAATAATTGAAACTCTATCAGTTTCCTTGAATCTAGCATGAGAAATTCCAAAAATTCTCATAGGTGTTCTTGCTTTTAAGGAAAGAATAGAAACTACCGGTAAGAGATCAGGACAATTCACAAGATTACATTCTATTCCATCAAGACTGTTAGATCCATATATAATAACTTCTCCTTTTTCTTTATTTACTTTAATATCCCCACCCATTTGTCTAACAATATCAATTATTGCCATGTCTCCTTGTGGATAATGAAAATTCATGCCTCCTATTGCTATTTTTCCTCCACATAAAACACCTGCTGCTATAATAAGTGATGCAGAAGAAAAATCCCCAGGGATAGTAAAATCGGTTGGTCTGTATTTATAATTAGATATATAATAATTCAAATATTCTTTACTGTGTTCAATGGATATACCAAATTTTTTCATTGTTTCTATAGTTGAGGTGATGTACGGGATAGATACCTGTTTTCCTTTAACTCTTATTTCAACATCAGTAAGAGCATAACTACAGGAAATCAATAATGAAGAAATAAATTGACTTGAAATCCCTCCTTCAATTGAAACCAAACCACCCTTTATTCCACCTCCTTTGACGATTAATGGAGGAGTATTTTTTTCATTTGAAGAAAAAGCATGGACACCTAACTGATTTAGAGCTGAAATTAGGGGTTGCATCGGCCTTGTCTTTAAACTTTCATCTCCAGTAAGAATAGTATAACCATTTTTTACCAGCCCGGCCATTGAAGTTAAAATTCTAATGGTTGTTCCCGAGTTTTTCGCATCAATTATATCCTTTGGCGTTTCAAATTGATTTTTTCCTAGTATTTGGATACAATTAACATTTTCATTAGATTTTCCTATTATTATTCCAAACATTTTGCAACCAGAAATGGTTGCTATGGTATCTCTACTAAGAAGTGGATTACTAATTGTGGATTTCCCATCTGCAAGAGAGGCAATAGCAATTGCTCTGTGAGTATAACTTTTGCTTGGCGGGCATTTTATATTACCTTCTAAAAAAGATTTACTGATTTCTAGTTTAGTCAATTTTTTTTTCTATGCTCGCTTTGGTATTATTAATTTTGCAAACTAGTGTTTTTCCATAATTTTCTAAGATACTTCTAATTGTAGTAAGATTCTTTTTCTCAATAATAACGGCTATTGACGGCCCATTTCCAGAAATTGAGGCTGATAAAGCGCCATTTTCTATGGACAGAAGGATCGGAGTATAATCATAACCCATCAAAGAAGATACCAAAAGCCCATTCAGAGTCATAGCCTTCCAAAAATCAGATTTTTCTGCTGAGAGAAGTGCTTGTTCGAAAAATTCTGATAAAATTTTTAATTTTAAATGACTTTTTCGTACGGAATTATTAGGTAGAAGAACAAGAGATAACAAATCAATCGGTCCATTTTCTCTTCTTAATAATTTGTTAGAATAATTATCTGTAATTACAAAACCACCGAAATAACAAGCAGTAGAGTCATCATAAGCGCCCGTTATTGTTATTTTAGCTTTGCGTGATGCATCTACTGCGGTATCCAAAACTTTAAAATCATTAATAGTATCTTTCACTACTCCATAACATGCTAATGATACTGCTGAAGAAACAGCACTAGAACTTTTCAATCCAAATCCAATAGGTATATCAGAGCATATAGTTAAAAAAATATCATTATCCTGAAGTATTTTTTTAGGAATGCTATTATGGATAATATATCTGAACAATTCGCTATTCCTGTTATGATGAATGATCTTCCCGTTTCCTTTACGCATATGGATTTCTGCGGTTGTCTCGAGTGAAATTCCCAAAGCAGAACCTTTACCAGTAGCAATAGCATTGACTATTGAAATTGCCCCATGAACTGTAGCTTTTGTTGAAATAGATGTCATGTGGGTTCTCCAAATATGCCGAATAAGGCCTTTTTCATAGCAATGATAGGAGCATCGAAACCAGTCCAAATCTTGAATGCTTGTGCTCCTTGTGCAATAAGCATTTCATATCCATATACAACTCTGGCATGAACTTCCTTAGCTTTTCCTAGTAAATCAGTAACTATGGGTTTGTATACAATATCATACACAATACAGTTTGGACTTATATAATCTCGTTCTATTGGACTACTTTCATTGTTTAATCCAATTGAAGTAGCATTTACGATTAAATCTGATTGTAAAGCAAGTTTAGAAAGAGTATCGAAATCTTCTTTATGAGTATTTAATCCTAATTTCAATCCGTGTTGTACTAGCTTTGACGCATTGTGGGATGAACGATTAACTACAATAATCTCAGCTATTTCTTTTTCATATGAAAGAGCTGTCACTATTGCATGAGCTGCTCCTCCAGCACCTATTATCAAAATCTTTATTCCTTTGAAATCTATATTTCTTTTATAGAGAGGCTGAATAAAACCATACAGATCAGTATTATAACCAATCAATTTTCCTCCATCATTTTTTACTGTGTTAACAGCATTTGATTTAGAAGCTGTAATATCTAATTCATCAAGGTATGGTAGGATTGAAATTTTATGAGGAATAGTAACATTAAAACCTGCAATTCCAATTGATTTTAATGATTCTATTGATGTTTTAAGATCTCCAGAGGGTACACGAAAAGAAATATAAGAGCTTTTGATTCCAAGGGCAGAAAACGCAGAATTTTGCATTAAGGGCGATAATGAATGCTGTACAGGATCACCTATTATACAATATGTCTTAATTGGTGATGACATTATCTAAAAAATGTTTATTAATTCTTTCATAAATTCTTCTCATGTCTATTACCGATAGCTGACCTGGAGCAATAGATTTTTCAAGTGAAGCATAAGTAAAAGGAGGCCTTCCGTAAAATGTACATAAAACACGTGACATAATACCACAATCGCCCATTGCAAATGTAATTAAATTACTATCTTGGAATTTTTCATATAAATTTAATAATCTTAGAGAATCCGTAATATTTGTTGCCATTGTGACTAATTTTAAATTATTACTAAATCTTTTCATATCGTAAATCTTTTTTTCTAGATATTCATCAGAAGGAGTATTGGAAAAATTATGCCATGAAATTAGAACGTTAGACTTGTCTTTAAGATAATTGTTTAATGATTGGTCTGCAGTTATTGTATCATATTCTACATCTAACAACATTGGATTTGCATCATACAACATTTTTAGAATTTTAAGTCTTTCAAATTCATTTCCATTAAATTTACCTTGTTGTTCACGTGACCTTAACGTAAATACAGATCTTGATTTGATTGATTCAATAATCTTCATGGAACCAAGGATTTCAGACTTATCTAAAAAATCAAACCTAATCTCTAAAAAATCACTTAAATCTAAGGCTTTGTTTATTGAAGAAGTTAATTCTTTAATTGTTTTTGCACCGATTGAAACACAAATTCTTCCTGCCAAAGTAAAACTATTCACTAATACATTTATTTAAATGAATATAAATTTTTTAATTGCATAAATGCACAATGAGTAATTATTATCTAAGTATTAAAAATTACAACTAATCAAGCATAAAAATAAATTCAATATACAATAAATAGTAAATATTTATAAATTATGATGGGAGGGAATTTTTTTCCAATTTGCTATTAGTGCTTCCGCTCTAATATGTATTGGTTCGATTAATCGAGATCGTGCTAACTTAACATATTCATTAATTATATCTACTCCGATAAATCGGCGCTGTAAATGGAAAGCAACTTTAGTTGTTTGTCCACTACCATTAAAAGGATCTAAAATTGTATCTCCCTCATACGAATATAATTTCATTAACCTATATGGTATTTCTTCGGGAAAGGGGCATGGATGTTCTATATAGCCTGGAGGAATAGGAGCGATATGCCATACAGAATTTGCGATTTCCTTTGTCCATTCTTCATGTGTAGCAGGTAGTGTTTCTGTCCTTTCAGTTCTTCCACTGCTAACGTTCCCTTTCCTAAGAACTAAAATCAGTTCATGCATGATATTTGCTCTATAATATTTTGGGTAAGGATTAATAACAAATGAACCATATCTATTAGTTCCTCCCGTTACTTTGTGCCAAACTATCTCTTCATGAAGATTCCACTTCCCAAATGGTTCGACTAATTGTGATAAGACCATATGTGGAAGTGGTAAGAGGGTACCATTTACAACTTCATTAGCTATAACTATACAACAGTAACCACCTTCTTTCGTTGCATTGAATATTTTGTTATTAAAGATATCAATCATCTCCTCAAGATATTCTTTTGTATTAATGTTCGATTTTCCTCGATAATATGATCCATTTTTTGATGTATGTGCACTATAATCAATTGCATTTCTATAGGGAGGAGAAGTTATAGTCAACTGAATCGAACCGTTAGGAATTTTAGAGATTATTTCTTTGCAATCGCCTGATAAAATTTTATCAACATAACTATGCTTTATTTG